>CAYSUV010000234.1:0-3075 GCA_964434275.1 Hadarchaeota archaeon (SeqCode)
GTCAGTCTGGATCTGGTCAAGGCAGAGGTCAGTCTGGATCTGGTCAAGGCAGAGGAGGCGGAGGAGTGACGACCTGCGTTTGTCCTAACTGTGGTTACGAAAAGCCGCACCAAAGAGGAGTACCTTGCGTTGAGAATACGTGTCCACAATGCGGAACTAATCTAATCGGAAAACGGTGAAATAAATGAAGATAGCTGTTAGTGCAGAAGGTAAAAATCTCGACAGTCAAGCAAGTTCCGTGTTCGGCAGGTGTCAATGCTTCGTGTTTGTGGAATTACAGGAGGGAGAGATAGTTGGGAGCGAAGGTACAGAGAATTCGGCAGCTAGTCATTCTAGCGGAGCAGGCACAGCCGCAGCGCAACTGGTAGGGGATAATGAGGCAGATGTACTGATTTCAGGAGCTATAGGGCCGAAAGCTTTCTCCGCTCTAGAAAAGTGGGAGATAAAGGTGTACAAGGGAGAGCCAGGAACGGTTAGAGAAAATATAGATAAGTTTTCCACCGGCGAATTAGAGGAAGCAGAGTCCCCAACTGGGCCAGCCCATATGGGAATGAATGAGGAATGAAATAGTTAGAGGCGAAGGATTTTAGTGTAAATCACTTCACTTTAATTAAAGGAAATATCTTTCGTCCAAAAAATTGAAAATGAGGTTTAGGATTTGCCCAGGCGTAGAAGGAGGAGAAGAGTTGGGTCCCGTCCCAATTTCAAATATTTTGGGCCAGGTAAGACGGGTTCGGTTTCCGAGGTCGTGCTGAAAGTGGAAGAGTTTGAAGCGATAAGATTGAAGGATTTTGAAGGCTTGGATCAGGTGGAAGCTGCTGAGAGGATGGAAGTTTCGCAACCTACTTTCCACCGAACTTTAGTATCGGCGAGGCAAAAGATTGCAGATGCTTTAGTGAATGGTAAAGCCCTTCGAATAGAAGGTGGGAATTACAAGATAGGTTGATTATTGAAGAGGGTCCGAAATATCACCTTAATATCATAAAATTAGTTTGGAGTCATGTTCGATAAGGAGTCGGTTAGATATGGATAGTGAGAAGAGAGAAAGAGCCAAGAAAGCAATGGCTGAGAAGAAAGAAAAGATTTCTAGGAAGTTGAGAGAAAACGTTAAACATTCGATTATAGTGATGAGCGGAAAGGGAGGAGTCGGAAAAAGCACAGTTGCTGCAAATATAGCTACAGGTTTAAAAATGCGTGGTTACGAGGTCGGATTGATGGACTGTGATATGCACGGTCCGAGCATTCCAAAGATAGTGGGAGTTCGAGAAAAGAAGGCTACGACAGATGGAGAAGCAATGAATCCCATTGAGACTGATTTTGGTTTGGAGGTAATTTCAATTGATCCTCTATTACCTGATGATGACTCACCTGTTATTTGGAGAGGTCCTCTTAAAATGAAGACTCTTCAACAATTTTTAGGTGATGTTAATTGGGGAAGGTTGGATTATCTTGTTTTCGATTTACCTCCTGGAACGGGTGATGAACCGCTTTCTATAGCGCAGTTGATTCCTGATCCTGACGGTGCTGTAATAGTAACAACTCCTCAAGAGGTTGCACTTCAGACTATTAGAAGATCTGTGAATTTTGCGGAGAAGGTCGAACTTCCAGTTTTAGGTATTGTTGAAAATATGAGTGGGTTTGTCTGTCCCAATTGCGGAAGTGAGATTGATATCTTTCGGTCAGGTGGAGGGAAAGATTTGTCTGAAGAATTAGGAATTCCGTTTCTGGGTAAGGTTCCTATTCATTCCGAAATAGTTGAGAGTGGCGAGGAGGGAAAGCCTATTGTTTTGGATAAGAGATCAAAACCTGCAAAGGCTTTTGAGGATGTTATCAGTGCCATTGAGAATATTTTGGAAGAGAAATCTGGAAGTGAATCTAAATGAATTCCAATGTCATGAGTGTCTTAGTAGAGTTTAGAGAGGTTTTGATATGAAGATTTCAGTGGCGAGCGGGAAGGGCGGAACGGGTAAGACCACTGTAGCACTGAACTTGGCTCTTTCTATAGAAAATGGGCAACTTCTTGATTGTGATGTTGAGGAACCTGATTGTCATCTCTTTTTGGATTTGGATTTGGAGAAGGTTAATGAAATTAAGTCTTTTAATCCGAAGATAGATGAGGATAAGTGCGATTTATGCGGTGATTGTGCGGAACTTTGTCGTTATAATGCCATAGTTGTGACTCCGAATGGACCTATGATATTTCCTGAGTTATGCCATTCATGTGGTTTGTGTGCGCTCTGTTGTCCGCAGGACGCTATTTCGGAGGAAAGTAAAACTGTAGGGATAGTTGAAAAAGGGGAGGGTGAACTAGATTTTTACCACGGTGTTCTTAACACGGGGGAACTTCTTGCTCCACTTGTAATAAAGACTGTTAAAGAATACGTAGATTCTGAGAAGACAGCTATAATAGATGTTCCGCCTGGGAATGCTTGTGCTTCGGTTGAGGCAGTGGAAGAATCAGATTTTTGTATTCTAGTTACAGAACCAACACCTTTTGGACTTCATGACCTTAAATATTCTGTCAGAATGTTAAACCAGCAAGAAATTCCTTACGGTGTAGTTGTAAATAGGGCTGGAATTGGTGATGATAGAGTTGAAAGGTATTGTGAAAATGAGGGAATACCCCTGCTGATGAGAATTCCGAATGATAGGGAAATAGCTGAGCTTTACTCGGAGGGAGTTCCCTTTGTAAAATCTATGCCTGATTGGAAAGAAAAATTTTCTGAACTTCACGATGATATTCGGGAGAGGGTAAAATGAAACAATTAACGGTCATATCTGGAAAGGGTGGAACAGGAAAAACGTCGTTAACAGGTTCTTTCGCTGCTCTGTCGAATGGGGCTATATTGGCTGACTGTGATGCAGATGCTCCTGACCTTCAATTGTTGTTGGGTACTGAAGTTAAGGCAGAAGAGGAATACATTGGTTCAGCAACAGCGATAACGATAGAAGAATGTTCAATGTGGGGAAGAGGTAAAGAGGTTAGCCGATTCGAAGCAGTTAGTGAGGAAATGGAACATGGTGAAACTAAATGTGAAGGGTGCGGAGCTTGCGAGTTCGCCAGTCTGGAAGACG
>CAYSUV010000235.1:0-3071 GCA_964434275.1 Hadarchaeota archaeon (SeqCode)
GTATTAGTTTGGGTTTTTGGGCCGAAAAGCTCATGAAAACAATGCCAAACTCGTTTGCAATTACTTTAAGAAATTAGAAAAGAGGGGAAAGTGGATTCTAACCCCAACCATAGTGAACTCTTAGTAAAACATGATATTTGGAGTATTATTGTGATAAAAATTTTCAAGAGTTGAGAGAAGTGCCGTGGTTAGAGATATATTAGTTTAAGGTTTTAATCGTTGGTTCCGTTCATTTAAGTTAAAAATATTTATTTAGTACTAAATCGGTTTTTCGTGCATATTTTTGGAAGAGAGCTGAGTCAGTTGTTATTTTCTTTCATTTCAAGAAAAACATCTACAAGATCCTTCCATGCGTCGTAATAACTCTTTTCTTCAGGGGGTCGGAAGACATGTGATGCTTTAGTTTCCATCTTTTTTCTTATTTCTTGGAGCTTTTCTTCTGAATATTTTCCTTCTAAAATCTTGAAAGGTAATGATAATGCCCTCTCCTCTTTCACAGCCGAAATAGCTCCTTTCAGCGCTCGTTCGTAACCTTGCGTATCTCCACCGGTTTCTCGGAGAAGTTCCTGAGCAGACCCCTTTACTTCCATAGCTCTTCCTTCTCGTAATTTTGGGATTTTTATGAGTTTCTCCAAAGAAGAAGTAGCAACATCTTTTATGGTTTTGTACCCGTGTTCCTTAAGGGTCTCAATAACCTCTTGATCGATATCTGAAAGGTCTTCAATCTTTTCGCCAGATCTTTCTTCAGCACACTCAATGATTTTTTCAGCTCCTTTTTTCCCAATATTTGGAATTTTTGTGAGCTCATCTACTGAAGAATCCGCTATGTATTGGATGGCGGTAAATCCGTGTTTTCTAATCTCTTCAGCTGTTTCTCCACCCACTCCTGGCAAATCTTCAATGTTCCTGTTAGGGTTTTCACTAGCGTATTCTATAATTTTTTCAGCTCCACTTTTCCCAATATTTGGAATTTGCATAAGTTCTTCGATAGAAGCATCAGCAATGTATCTTAAAGGGGTGTATCCTTCCTCTCTCATTTTGTCGGCTGTTCCTGCTCCAACTCCTGGCAAGTTTTCAAGTTTTGTGACAGCCTTGTCTCTAGCGGTTTGAATCATCTTTTCTGCTCCTTTTTTGCCGATTCCTGGTACTTGTGTGAGTTTTTCGGCAGTTGTTCTTGATATGTCTCCTAAACTTGTGTACCCGTGATTAATCATTTCTTTTGCTGTTCCTTCTCCGACGCCGGGTAGTTCTGTTATTTCTTTTAACACTCTTTTTTGAGCTAAGTCATAGACTTTTTTAGCCGGTCCTTCCGCAAGTTCTGGTATCTTTATGAGACCATCTAACGGAGCGTTTGCCAGTTTTCCCAAGGAGTCATATCCTTTATTTTTGATTTTTTCGGCCAGTTTTGAACTGACTTCAGGAATATCTTCAATGTCTTTCTCAACGTCACCCTTTTCTCCTATTATGTCTCTGAGGAGACTTCTAGCTTTTTTGAAGTTTTTTTCTTCGACGGCTTTTACAAACTTTTCCATATTTTCTGATACCATTGAGACCACTGATTTGAGTAATTAGACAAAGTATTAAAAAATCAGGTATGGATTTCATATTATTGGTATGGTTAGTTCTCTGTTTCTTTTTTATCTCTATTGTGCCAGAGGTAGATTAGCAAACTTCCAACTATTGTGTTAAGTAACGGCGCTAAGATTATCATGTTGCCGTAGAAAGTGGTGCCGGTTGTGAAATAATATAAGATATCTGCAGGTACTTCCATAATTCTCAGCATTCCAACTAGGAAAACGAACATGTGTAGTCTTTTAGGATAAATGAAAGCGATTAGTTGGACCGTTGCGAAAAACAACCAGAGCATAGCTGTTCTTTGAAGCATGAAATAACAACTTGTCATGGAGGGGAGGTGCATCAGAGACATGTAGGAGGTAGGCATGAGAAGAGCGAATAAACCCAGAAAAATATCAAAAACGGTTAGAGGACCAGTGATCAACCGGGTGTATTTAATGTCTAGATTTTTTATGTCCATGATTTTCCTCAGATTTAAAGTGTTAGAGAGTCTTTAAACATTTCGGGCTTTTTTTAAACAGGATTAAGAGTGGAGAAGATTTGAGCAAAATCATTGAAGATATCGGGGACGAAAACATACAAAACATGCTGATCAGGTATTTGGAGAGAAAGGATCCGAAGGAGAGTAGTGTATTCTCGGATTTCGGTTTTTTTATTCTCCTTTTGGAGAAAAATACCACTTGTATAGTAGAGCCATGTCTTTAGGGAATATTGCTAATCTTTTCCCTTGTGAAATCTTTCTGGACGGTTTTGAATATTCTCCATCTAGAAAAATATGGCTGATTTCTCCTTCTTTTATCCCTAAATGGTTTAGGATGTCAGATATTTTTTCGAACGAGTCATCTTCTAAAGTCATTATTCCTATTTTATCGCTGGATTTGTCCGTTTCTTCGGCTAGTTTTCTAAATTTTCCATACAATCTGATTTCTAAACTCAAATTTTATCTCCTATCAGGCTCTGGCTTTGTAAAAAAGGAAAAGGCACGGTTTATCCTTTTCCCGTGCGGGTTTTAAGATTCGGAAACTTTGTCGAGTTCTTCTTCGGAGACATCGAAGACTTGATTGTGCGGTGGCAGTTTTTCTTCTCTCATGAATTCTGGAAGTCGATTGTCTTCTTTTGTAAGTCCTGCTTTTTTGTTGAATTTCCGTTCTGTATCCAGTATTTGTTGTCCTATATCAGAAATGTCGTCAACTGTGAGGTCGGTTCCAAGAACACCGTTGACCGTTTCTACCATACCCTCCAAACCTTCAGAAATGTCTAAGACGGCAAAAGCAGTGAAAAGACAATACCCCGTAGAATCTATCACAGCTGTGCTTTGTTGAAGATTTTTAGACAATTCGACCTTCCCTTCAGAACTTAGAGGATCGGATTCTCCGCCAACACCCATTATTTCAGTCGCTATAGCATATCCAGCAGTATGGTCTGCACCCATCGGAGTCGTTGCATAAGTCACACCTATACCTTTGATAGCCCTAGGGTCGTAGGCCGGCATTGCT
>CAYSUV010000236.1:0-3050 GCA_964434275.1 Hadarchaeota archaeon (SeqCode)
GGAAAAAATAACAGTAGAAAAGGTGTTCAAAAACTTGAGAAAACTTCCCGAAATAACAGGAGAAGGATCAGTAGACAGAAAGGTAAAAACCGTTTCAGAACTACTAACTTCAGCTTCTCCAGAAGAAGCTAAATTCATAATAAGAACCGTTCTCGGCGATTTGAGAATAGGAATAGCGGAAGGAAGACTACGAGATGCGATAGCAGAAGCTTTTGAAGTATCTCCAGAAAAAGTGGAACACGCTTATATGCTAACCACTGACTACGGAAAAGTCGCTAAAGCAGTGGCAAAAGAAGGAGAAGATGGCTTATCCGAACTCGGACTTTCCGTGGGGCATCCTGTAAACCCTATGCTTGCACAAAGAGCAGAAGACATCGACGAAATATTGGAAAGGATGAACGGGAAAGCATCATTCGAGATGAAACTCGACGGCATAAGAATACAACCACACAAAAAAGCAAATGATATTTTCCTATTCACACGAAGAATGGAAGACTACACGACAAAGTTCCCGGACCTTAGGAAACCAATCATAGAAGCGTTAATCCCTGAAAAAGCGATTGTAGACGGCGAACTCGTAGCTATAAACAAAGAAACCGGCAAACCAATGCCTTTCCAAGAGGTTCTCCGCCGCCGAAGAAAATACGATATTGAAAAGGTTGCAGAAGAAATACCTGTAAAAGTTTATCTTTTTGATGTACTACTTTCAGGGGACAATACAATGATTGAAGAACCTTACGAGGAAAGAAGACGAGAACTAGAAAAAATAATCGAACCCACTGAGAGAATAAAAATTGTTGAAAAAAGAATCCTCGACAAACCAAAAGAAATCCAAAACTTCCAATCTAAAGCAGTTTCACAAGGACATGAAGGCCTTCTAGCGAAAAATCCGAACTCAAAGTACAGGGCTGGAAAAAGAGAATTCGCGTGGCTTAAGCTGAAAGCAGAAGTTGAGACTTTAGACTTAGCTGCGGTGGGAGCATTTGCGGGGAAAGGAGATAGGGCTGGCACTTTCGGGAGTTATTTGTTAGCTGCTTGTGATTCAAAAACTGAAACTTTGAAGACAGTCACTAGGGTGGGTAGCGGTTTTACTGACGAGGAATTGGAAGGGTTGACAAAAAAATTCGAAGAACTAAAGGTGGGAAGTAAGCCTAGCAATGTAGATTCTGAAATCGAGCCGGATTATTGGTTCAAACCGAAAGAAGTTTTTGAGATAAATTATGAGGAGATTCAAAAATCACCTTCTTCAGAAGCCCACACTTCTGGATACGGGTTGAGGTTCCCACGCTTTGTTAGAATACGGGAGGATTTAGATGTCTTATCGGCAGATTCTGTGAGAGATGTAGAAAAACTCTTTGATGAACAAGAAAAGCGAAAACCCGGCTAAATCTATTCATTTTTAAAATAAATCACTTAGAAAAGTTTTTGCGCGTGTAGCTGCCAAAAATGAGAGTTCTGTCTTCATGTCTCAAAATTTTTTATCCTGGTCTATAGCCTCTTCAAAAATTTTATTCAACGTAGGGTGAACATGTATCGTGTTTGAAATTTCTTTAAGAGATAGATCATTCCTGATCACTAGGCTTATCTCATGAATTAACACAGAAGCTTCCGGCCCTAAGATATGAGCTCCTAGGATTTTTTCATTATCCGGATTTACTAGTATTTTCGCGAATTCGGCCTTATTTTTTCTTGCTTTTCCTAATGGTGTATTCTTGAATTCAGCGTATGCTACATTAAAATCAATTCCTTCTTTTTCAAGTTCCTTCTCCTTTTTCCCAACTGCTCCGATTTGTGGTTTAGTGAATATGGCTCTGGGCATACCTTTAAAATCAGTCTTTATCTTTTCACCGTCTATGGCGTTTTTCTTCACTATTTTAGCTTCATAATCAGCTGAGTGTTTGAACATAAAATTATCAGCTATATCTCCAAAGGACCAGATCTTCTCTCCGGTTGTTTCGAGATATTCGTTCGTTTTGATGAAACCACTATCATCAGTTTCGACATTAGTTGCTTGGAGGTTTAAAGTATCAGAATTAGGCCGTCTTCCAAGCGCGACCAAAATCTCGTCTCCAACTATTTCTACTAGTTTTTCTTCTGAATTTTCTGCTTTAACGGTAAACTTTTCCCCATTTTGAGAAACTTCAATGATTTTGTGATTTGTTAGGACATTATGCCTGTTTTTCGCTATTTTTGTGAATTTTTCCGATATTTCTTCGTCTTCGTTAGGAAGAAGGTTTTCTTCCATTTCTATGAGAGTAACTTCAGTCCCTGCAAGTTCGAAAAAATAACCCAATTCGGCGGCGATATATCCTCCCCCTAAGATAATCAGATTTTCGGGTTTTTCATTCAAAAACATCGCTTCCGCCGAAGTTAGATAATCAGTATCGTTCAAACCATCTATTACGCTTGGAACTATGGGTCTGCTTCCTGCGGCGATTATTATTTTCTCTCCAGTGATTTTATTTCCGTTAATCTCGATTTCGTGATTGTCGATAAATTTTGTCCTGGTTTTGTATAAGTCTAAGTTAGGGGTTTTCTTTTTTTCTTCTGTCATTTGTTCCGAAATTTTTGAGAATGTTTTTTCTGTTTCCTTAGTTATAGAACTAAAATCAACATTTTCAATATCGGCTTTTATATGAAACCTGTCCGAGTTTTTAATTGTGTCTAGGATGTTTGCATGGTGAATGAGCATTTTTGATGGGTTACAGCCTCTATTCATGCAAGTCCCACCTATTGGACCGGGTTCGAAAAGCGCTACTTTATTGTTTTTGCTGGCCGCATATGATGCTACTTTGTTACCCGTTCCTCCTCCGATAACTATAAAATCGTAATCCATTCTAATCCTCTCTAATATGTTTTAACGAAGATGCTATCTTTGCGACTCTTTCTCCAAGGTTTTCAGCTGTTTTCAACTCCTCTTCTGCAGGCCATCTTGAACCGTCTACATCTGCTAGGGTGGCTGGTCCGTAAGGTGAGCCTCCAATACCCTCAACAGTTCTGAGTTGTGGATTCTGTCCGTAAGGAGTTCCTACAATTATCATTCCCAGATG
>CAYSUV010000237.1:0-1793 GCA_964434275.1 Hadarchaeota archaeon (SeqCode)
AGGGCTTTGAACCTTAGGTACAAATTCTGGCCGGGTATTTTTTGGTTTTTATGGGAGAATATGGTCTGGTGATAATTTTCTTTAAAAAAAGGATTTATAAAGGACCTCGATAATTTATCGTTGTTGTTGAGGTGAATTTGTGCGGGGAAATGTTCGAACCGTTTCATTTGGATCGTTTTTAGTCCTAATACTTTCAATCTTGATTCTAGTAGCAATCCCTCTTGCTTCCGCCCAGTCTTCGTGGACTGAAACCTCCTCTTCCGACTTCAACGATGGAACTTTCGAAAACACAGAGGTTGTGAGTGACGATGTAAGACTTTTAAATGTACCCTATGGCGATTGGACTCAAGCCACTTCCAACGCATCCTGGTCTGGAAGGAGTTCACACACTTCGGTGGTTTTCCGTGATGCGATGTGGGTAATAGGAGGATATGACGGTTCTCACGAGAATGATGTTTGGTATTCGTCCGACGGTTCGAATTGGACTCGAGCCACTTCCGAAGCTTCTTGGGCTGGGAGATGGGGCCACACTTCGATGCCCTACGATGGAAAGATGTGGGTTCTAGGAGGGAAAAAATCTGCCTTTGGTGGTGGGATAGAGAGTGATGTTTGGTATTCGTCCGACGGTTCGAATTGGACCCAAGCTACCTCTTCCGCTTCTTGGGCGCCGAGATACGTTCACTCTGCGATACCCTACGATGGGAAGATGTGGGTTCTCGGCGGGATTTCTGGTGGTGCTTTGGATGATGTTTGGTCTTCGTCCGACGGTTCGAATTGGAGTGAAGCCACTTCTGATGCTTCTTGGGTTGAAAGATGGGATCATGCCTCAATAGTCTATGATGGTAAAATATGGGTTATTGGGGGAAGAGAGTCTAACAATCCGAAGAAGATTGATTTGGATGATGTTTGGTCTTCGTCCGACGGTTCTAGTTGGACTCAGGTTACTTCTGATGCTTCTTGGTCTACAAGAAGTAGGCACACTTCGGTGGTTTATAACGGTAAGATGTGGGTTCTCGGAGGAGAAAACGCCGGCACTTACCATAATGACATCTGGTATTCGTCCGACGGTTCGAATTGGACCCAAGCTACCTCTTCCGCAGATTGGTCCGAAAGGGCCAGGCACACTTCATTGGTTTACGACAATAAGGTATGGGTAATCGGGGGATATGATGGCGCCAAACAGAATGATGTTTGGTGGTGGGCGCCTTACCGGGATTTGGGGACTTACGTTTCCTCTAATCATGATACCGGGGCAGATGATACCGAGATTTCTCAAGTTTCTTGGAACGCCACCGGTTCAAATGTCTCCGTTCAGGTTGCCGCAGGCAACAATCCTGATCCAACAAATTGGGAAACCGTTTCCAACGGGGACACTTCAATTGGTGCGAATGGTAGATATGTTAGATATCGCGTTGCTTTCAATGGCTCGGGTTTGAGTGATAATCCGGAGTTGAACAGTGTCACAATCGACTACTCTACTCCTAACAGTTCTCCGACGGCTGATTTCTCTTACACTACTGATGGTTTGACTGTTGATTTTACGGACAGTTCGACTGATTCGGATGGTAGCATTTCGTCTTGGAGTTGGGATTTTGGTGATGGGAATGCGTCTACTCAGCAAAGTCCTTCTCATTCATATTCGAGTTCAGGTAGTTATACGGTTGAACTTGAGGTTACGGATGATGATGGGGCTAAGGACACTAAGTTGAAGACTATCTCTGTTTCGGAAAGTAATCAGTCTCCGACGGCTGATTTCTCTTACACTACTGATGGTTTGACTGTTGATTTTACGG
>CAYSUV010000237.1:1893-3019 GCA_964434275.1 Hadarchaeota archaeon (SeqCode)
ACAGTTCGACCGACCCGGACGGTTCGAATGATTTGGCGAGTTGGAGTTGGGATTTCGATGGTGATGGAATGGAGGATAGTACCGCTCAGAGCCCGTCCTACACTTATTCATCCGAGAATTCTTACGAAGTCACTCTGACGGTCGGTGACGACAAAGATGCTACTGACAAAAAAACGAAGACAGTTACGGTATCTGGAAAAGAGGAGAATGCGAACGTTGTGAAAGTGTCCGGTTATGTTAAAAGTGGTGGAGAACCGGTCGAGGGAGCTACTGTGACTATCGGTGAGAAGACTGCCAAAACTGATTCAGAAGGCTACTATATTTTCGACAACTTGGATGGGAATAAAACTTATGAAGCTACTGTGAGTGCTTCCGGATACGAGTCATATTCTAAGAACTTTTCTCTTGGAAGCCAAGACAAAACGCTTGGTAACATTAATCTAGAGAAACAGGCGGAGGGTGGAGTTAATACCATGCTAATAGCTGGAATCGTGATAGTCATTGCAATCGTGATTGGAGTAGTAATTTACTTTAAAAGATAAATCTTTATGAGTTAGATCCTAATCAGACTTTTTTAACTTCTCGCTTCTTAGAAGAATCCGGTCAAAAGTTCTGTCATACTTTTTCCACTAACTATTAGGGCTTTGAACCTCAGGTACAACTCTCGGCCGATATGCTTTTCTGCTTTTGTCTGTAAAAACTGTGAGGTGAAAAATGCTGTTTTCTGTTTGTGCTATCTTTTATATGGTTTGTGTGGGAAGGTAGAGGGAGAAGAAAGAAATATAATCTGTTACGCAAATGAAGGAACGCCTGTTTTTTAGTTTTAAGATAAAGATGGTCTGTTTTTTTGGTTTGTGTGAGCGATTTAGGAGGTGTAATTATGGAAGGAACAGTAAAATTCTTCGATGTAAGGAAGAATTTCGGCTTTATAACTCCTGATGAGGGAGAAGAGGATTTGTTCGTACATGCGAGCGATATAGAGTCTTGCTCTTTGTATGAGGTTGACAAAGTAGAATTTGAATCGCAATCAGCAGATAAGGACACAGGCGCCGTAAACGTAAACAAAATAGAACATTAAATGACTGCAAATACTTTGCTTATTGTCTTTTTCTTTATTTTTGTATTT
>CAYSUV010000238.1:0-2996 GCA_964434275.1 Hadarchaeota archaeon (SeqCode)
CTATTTATCTGAACCACCTATTTATTTTTTAACTTAAGAAGATGGAAGGAAACCTTCGAAACATGCTGTCAACAAATCCGAGAATGGACAGGGTTATTAATAAATAACAATTTACACCAACTAAAACATCGGGACAGTAAATGGAGATCAAAAAATAATGAGGAATAAAAAAGTTGAGAGAGCATTAATCCCGTTTCATGGCGAGAGACTAACCGATGAAGCTCAGCAAGAAGCCTTGAAACACTTAAAGAAGGGCGGTAAACTTTTCCTTCTGCATATAGTTGATGAAGCCCCTACTAGAAATATCCGTTACATGACGGGACAACTTGGAGAGAAAAGTGAAGTAATAAAGTCTTTCAAAAAAGCCCAAAAAGAGGTTCAAGAACAAGCTGCTGAGGAATTTTCAGAAGAAGTAAAGGAAGAAGCAGCTAAGAAGGGCGTTTCTATCGAAACAATATATACGGAAGGACCCCCTGAAGAAGAAGTCTTGAAGGCAATAGAAGAATTCTCAATTGATTTGGTCTTTGTCGAACAGTTGAGGCAAAAACTTGACCGAATCCTTTTCGGGGATAACTTAAATTATTTGAAAGAAAAGGCGCCTTGTGATGTTATAACCGTATCTTAATTCTTAACGGGGATTTTATGGCTGATGAAGTGGAAACTGAAGAATTACCAGAAGTAAGTGAAGAAATACCTCCTTTAGAACGACCTGAGAACATACGAAGAATTGTTTATCTCTTCATAGCGTTTGGTGTGCTAGGATTAATCTCTATCATCCCCAGTCCTATGGATACTGCTGCTCAAAGAGCTTTGGGTGTCTTAATTTTCGTCACTATTCTTTGGGTTACCGAGGCTTTTCCTTTGGGAATGACGGCGCTTTTTGGAATAACTCTTCTTCCTGTTCTCAATATTGTCCCTCTATCTGAAGCTTTTTTTGGTTTCAAAAATACGGCCTTGTTTTTCTTGCTTGGAGCTCTTTCTTTTGGAATTGCTATGCAGAAAACAAATCTTCACAAAAGAGTTTCGCTCAAAATACTTGATAGATTTGGAAAAAGCTCATCATCCATAATTTTTAGCATATGTCTACTTGGTTGTGTAATGTCTTGGACGATGCCTAGCCACGCAGTTGCTGCTCTTTTGCTACCGGTTTTAGTAAGTATAACACAGGCAGGAAAAATAGGACAAGAAAGAAATTTTGCGATTGCAATATTTTTAGCCCTTACTTATTCAACATCTGTGGGTAGTATAGGTACATTGCTTGGTGGTGCGAGAAATATTTTGGCTATCGGAATTCTTGAAAGTGTTACGGAGACCACACTCAGTTTTATGGATTGGGTAGTTGCTGGTGTTCCTTTAGCTCTCGTGTTAACAGTCCTAGTATACCTGACTCTGAAGATAATATATCCATGGGGAAAAATAAACACTCAAAAGATTAGGGCGGAGGTGCAAGAGGAAGTCGAAGAGATGGGAGGTATAACCAGGGGAGAAAAGAAGGCTGGTTTAATATTTTTAATCGCATTTATACTGTGGGCGACGATCGGAAAAGATATAGGACTTTCGATAGTCGCTATAGGTGGTTTTTTTCTCCTCGTAGCGTCTCGAACTATTACTTGGAGAGATATAAAACAAAACATGCCTTGGGGTTTGATTTTCCTATATGGAGGAGCCCTCACTTTAAGTCACGCTCTGACTAGTACGAAAGCTGTAGTATTCATATCCGACAATTTGGTAGGGTTTGTAGGGGAAAATCCTTTGGTTGTGATGATCTCCTTTCTTATACTCGTCATTGTTATCTCCAATATGATGAGCAATTCCGCTGCTACGGCAGTTGTACTCCCAATCGCAATCACTACAATCACTGGACTAGGCGTTGCAGGACAATATACAGGTGAACTCGTTTCCTACCTTATCGCCATGGGTTCAGCTATGGTATTTCTATTGCCGATTGGTACCCCTAGCGCTGCAATTGTTTATTCATCAGGGTATGTCGAAGTTAAAGACTTAGTTAAGGCTGGATCTGTTCTAACTATTTTGTCTATTTTGGCTTTCCTGACTCTGGGTTTGGGATGGTGGAAGATTCTAGGAATCTGGTAAACCCCTATCGTAAAGAAAATTTAGAGAAATTTTTATGAATAACCAAAAAGTATTTTGTATGGTGGTTTTGCTTGAAAATCATAGAAGCTAGAACAATTCCGGATGCTTGGTTCAGGGTAAATAAGACTATTCTTGAGAAAGGGAAGGAGTTTGAAGTTGGAAGAGGAAGTGAAGAAACACTGACCAAAAAAATCGCAGTAACTTTAAAAATCACCAAACCCGGAGAAAGACCATTAGTAGACGAAAGAGCTCCAGTTTCAAATATAAACAAGTACGCTCTTGAACACCTTTTCAGCCCGGATAAGCAAAATTATGATTACACCTACGGAAACAGGCTAAGGAAAGAATACGATCAGATAGATAAAGTAATCGAAAGGTTCAAAGAAGAACCACACGACAGACAAAACATAGTGATTACTAGAATCCCAAAAGATCTTGAAAATGAAAACCCTCCCTGTCTTACGGTTATTGATTTTGAGATAATAGACGGAAAGCTGAACAACTACTCTTATTGGAGAAGTTGGGATGCCCATGCTGGACTGCCTAGCAATCTCGCAGGATTGCAGTTAATGAACGAACATATGGCGAAAGAGATAGGAGTTGAATCAGGTAGAATGTTCGCTTTCAGCAAAAATCTTCATTTATACCAAAGACAATTTGGTTTTGTCGAAGACCTAATCACTGACGACTCCGAAGAAAGAATGAAATACTCTGCGGGTTTTAACAAAGCAGAACAAGATTAACTTAACAACTTTGCAAAATTTTGTCGGCAGACGTTATAGTCGTTCTAACTTATCGTAAACTTAGAGACTGGGGATTTAAGCATGAAACTTCTAAAACAAAGGACACTAGTACATCCTTGAGAATCATCTGACCTAATCTTCCTATTAGTAGATTGAAAG
>CAYSUV010000239.1:0-2994 GCA_964434275.1 Hadarchaeota archaeon (SeqCode)
GTCCCGAGCTCGAGAGGCTCGAATGCTTGGCCGGGCTACACCACAGGGGCTCCGTAGTTTTTCGGTTCATTTCGGTAAAAAATTCTTTCCCTGTCCTTTGCTGATGATATTTTCTTCAGTAATTATTTTAGTGTCTCGTTGGAAAATATAACTCAACCTATTGGTGTCGATGAATGGTTTCGGTGGAGATTTATGGATAAGAGAGTTTGGATTTCTCTAATTCTATTACTTTCTATCGGAATGCTTAATTTTGCAGACCAAGGAGCTTTGTTTCCTAATTATTCTCTGATAAGAGAAGAATTCAGTATCACTTACGCCCAAACAGGTTTGATAAGTTCATCCTACGTTATCACTCTAGCCGGCTCTATGATTATTTTCGGTTATCTGGCAGATAAATATTCTAGAAAAAAGTTAATACTAGTAGGAGCCACAGTTTGGAGCTTTTGCGCTCTCGGAACTTACTTTTCGCAAACCTATCACCAGCTTTTAATTGTGCGAATAGTTGGTGGTGTCGGAATAGGATCTTTTTTCCCTATTGCCATTCCCTTGGTTTCTGATTTTGCCCCGCCCGATAAGCGAGGGCGATTTTTGGGGCTTGTCACTCTAATAATAGGTGTTGGGGCGGGGTTAGGAGCAGGAGCCGCTGGGTTATTTGGTGAATCTTTAGGATGGAGATTCGTCTTCAAATACATGGGGATAATCGGTCTAATAACTGTGTCTTTAAGCTGGTTATTTTTGAGAGAACCGGAAAGGGGAGAATCGGACCCTGAAATCGGAGACTTAGCAAGTAAAGTCGGGTACATTTATCAAATCGATTGGGAAAGCTTCAAACGAGTCTGGAAAAAGAAATCAAACATATTTTTCATACTCCAATCCTTCCCGGGAACTGTCTCTTGGGGGATTATAACCACTTGGATTATCACATACTTTCATGAGGAGGTAGGAATGGCAATCCCCTTCGCAACTATATTTTATGGAGCGTGGGCCCTTGGAAATGGAGTGGGGAATATAGTGGGAGGGTATACTGGAGATATTTTAGAGAAAAATTACCGTACTGGAAGAATCAGCTTGATAATCTTCGGAGTTCTAGGCGGAATGGTCGCAATGATTTATGTTATATTTATGGATCTTCAACCAATCACCATGGAATTCACCGGTCTAGCCAGTGTGGGTAATTTCATAGTCTACTTGTTTCAAAATCCTTCATATAGAATAGCAACTATCGTCTTTATCATGGGAGGAGTTCTAGCAAATTTCTCCTACCCCAACATGTACACAATGGTAGAAAACATAAATGTCCCCGAAGTCAGAGGGACATTAACCGCACTTAACCAATCAACAGATCAACTAGGAAGAGGACTAGGGCCAGTCCTAGGAGGAACCCTCGTAATGTTACTCGGATCCCATAGACTAGCATTACTTGTCGGAGCACTATCTTGGATACCTTGCGCATTGCTGTTCGTACCAACCTATATTACAAAACCGAAGGACGAAGATCAGCTGAAAAGAGAACTAACAGAAAAGAAAAAAGACTTAGAGAAAATAGCAGAAGCTCGAGAACAGAAAAGCTAGAATTTCTCACTCCAAAAGCTGTTTAGTGGCCTTTAGAGCATGTCTGCCTGCTTCCACTGGTTTATCCGCCCTATGGACCTCAACTATCACCCTATGATCATAACCAATCTCTCGCAAAGCTTGAATAATCGGTCCGAAATTGATTTCCCCCTCCCCAGGAGGTAAATGCTTATCTCCACCTCCAGTATTATCATGCAAGTGAACATGTTCAATAGATTCTCCCAGCTTTGTAATATCCCTTGATATCTCCTCTTCAGGACTTTCTGAACCATTTTGCCTTTTCAACAAGTAAGAATGTGCAATATCCAGAGTTATACCCAAATCATGCTTATTCTCCACAAAACGTCCAAGTTCTTTCAAATCAGAATAGAAAAAGTATGGGACTTGAATGTTCTCTAAACCTATTCTAACATTCTTCTTCCGAGCATAATTCAAACACTTTTCAATAGATTCGTGAAATTTTTGCTTCAATTCTTCCCACAATTCTTGATGGTCGGGTGATAAAAAATAACCTGGATGGAAAGTTATTATATTTGAACCGATAGAAGCACATAGGTCTATCGCTTGCTTAGCTCTTTCAACTGCAAAAGCTCTAATTTTTGGATAATAACTCCCTAGGTTAATATCGAAGAAACTACCATGGACGGACAGATCCATATTTTCATCTTTTAAGATTTGTAAAACCTCATCTGAAACTTGGAGAGAATCTGGAGAGAAATGACAACTTTCACAAACTATTTCAATACATTCTGAATCCAGATTTATTATTTCTTTTATCGCTACCTCTAGGTCGTCTCTAAAAAACAATGTAGTAGGCAAACCAACCCTCAACTTAACACCTCACATTGGAAATCTAAATACACAACCATCCTCCTCAAATTATCTATTCAAACATGCCAATACTAAACAATTCCAAACTAACCGGTCTAAACTATTTCGAAAATCCTAGAGAACAATATCCGACAACTTCGGCGGAAGGACCTCCAGTATCTCCACTCGTAGCATACTTATACAACTCACCATTTTCACCACCAAGTCTTTCAGAAGCCAAAATAACGGCTGAAACTGGTCCATATCCACACACGCTATAATTTCCGCCGGATACTGTTTCGATCACTCCCCTCCAGTCAAGTTTCTCCATTTTTTCTATCACTTGTTTATCTTTCTTTTCCGCCTCACTCGGCGATTCGTAGTGCGTCAGGTCTGTTGAGGCAATCACTAGCAAGTCTTTTCCCGAATCTGTTTTTCCAATCGCTTCACCTAGCGACTGACTAGTTTGAAGATCTTGCCTTCTCAAACAAATCGGCACTATTTGAAAATCATTGCCGAAAAGATACTGTAAGAAAGGCAATTGAACCTCTAGAGAATGCTCTCTAGAATGTGCAGAAGCATCGAGTTCACCAGCTTCCGTTTTGTTCAGTA
>CAYSUV010000240.1:0-2985 GCA_964434275.1 Hadarchaeota archaeon (SeqCode)
GTATTAGGTTGGATTTTTTCATCGGTACTAATTCAATCAAGGTTTTTTATATAAAGTTTTTGGGTAATTTGGTATATTTTATTAAAACAAAGTTCTTTTTTCTCGAAAAAACCGAAAAAAAGTGAGCTTAATACCGCAATTTTCAACAAAAAAACAACCACACTTAAAAATAAACCAATAAATCCCAAATTGCTTATAAAACACCCAAAAAACGCTTCTCTTTAAAAACCATTTGACTTCTCCAATTCCTTTTATAACCCCACTTCCGCCTTAAATACCACTCAAAACTGAAAATAAAACGCAGAAAAACCCCAGTTTAGGCCTAAACTATGTGGTATAACTTCTCTGAGTCGGAAGAGCTTGTCCTTAGAGAGCTCTATAAAGAAAAAGGTTTATCAGTCACTGAAATTTCTAAAAGAGCAAACCTTCCGACTTGGAAAGTTTCCCGAAATCTAAAACGTCTCGAAATCGATGGGATTGTTCGACATACGGACGAGGAAAGAAAAAAACGAGGAAGACCCTGCAAATTCTACGAAATAACTAGTGCTTTCGAAGGACGAAAAAAAGAAGCTAAGGAGGTAATTTTTTGAGCAAATCTTTTTCTTCCAGTTTCTTTAATCTTCCCTCCTTAACAAGAGTTGCTACGGCTAAGATTAGCGAGCATAGCGAAGGACTTTCTCAAATTCTAGCTCTATTCATAACTGCAATGCTACTAGCAAATCCCTTGATAGTCTTTGTAGATGTTCCAACAGCTACAGCAGCGAAAAATGACAAATCCAGTCGAGAGCCAGTCACCTATCAACCGAATAATAACGCAAACACAAAAAACGTAAATTTTGAAAGAGAACTTTCCGGTAAAAAAACAGGTCAACACAAAGTTCCACCAAAAACAAAAATAACAATCAAAATCACCGCAAAACCTAGCGAAAATACAGAAAACACACAACTAATCGACTACTGGCCGAAGGAATGGGAGATGGTTTATGAAAATGAGGGAACGGTCTCAGAAGAAAATAATCAATACATGAAGATTAGTTGGCATGTCGGAACAGTTGATGAAAAAGTTTCAAAATCTTACGAACTTAAAACACCTGAAAAAACCTCTCCGCCGACCGACTATTACTTCCAATCTAAAATGGACTACAAAACCGGGTCAGAAACGAGTGACGAGTGGAGAGTTAAAGTTGCAGATCCGGTAGCCGGAAGCACAGAATCTCACTATGAATATGTGGACACGGAAAATGTACACATAGGAGGAACAACAAGCTTTGAAAACGCTAAGGAGAATCTAGACACATTCGAAAACATATACGAATCAACCCCCCTCATAGAAACAATCTCGAACGGAACCTTCACAAACAATACAACCAACTGGGATAACACAGTTGTCGACACAGCAGATGATGGAAACGACACCCACGAACACGATTCCACAGAAGGTAACGGCAGCGTACACCTACACCTAACAGCAGAAGGAGGAGAAGGCACAGAACGAATCGCCGCCTACTGGTACCAAGACATCGGCCCGTACGAAGCAGGAAAAACCTTCACCCTAAAAGGAGCCTTCAAAAAACAAGTAAGCCAAGGAGAAGCCGGAGTTTTCGGCAGCCCAGGTTCAATAGATACCGCCACAGTAAGAATTGATATTCGAGATGGAGGATCTTGGGAAAATGGAAGACTAACCGACAAAAGCACGAGTAATTCAAGCTGGACAAACTTCTCAGAAACAGAATATGTAGCACAAGAAAATGTAGACAGAATAAGAGTCTACCTCGATGCGGAAGGTGCCGGAGGAACCGGATGGGGACCCGGAGACACAACTATCGACCTATGGATGGACAACATCTCCACAAAAGTACATTCAGCAGATATGAACGTACAGCACAACATTATAGACATACCGAAGGCCTATAGTTATGAATTCCAGAACGAGTATTATCTTTCCGACGGGTCCGAGTCTGTTGATGTATCTTTGTATAATTTTTCCGAGGATAATTGGGACAATATAGGAACTATGGGAAATACTAGTCTAGATAATTTTTCTTATGACCTTACAAATTCACCCTATATTCAGGGAGATAACGTCTATGTCCGATATGTCCAACCCGATAACGATCCAATCCGAACTAGTTTGATGTTGAATTATACCCGGGTCAAATATGTGTTCAAGTACCCTGGAGAACCAAATCTTACATCCCCCGAAAATAACACATACTTGAGCGACAACACACCACTCTTCAAATGGGAAAACGGAGAATATGCAGAAAATCATAGAATAGTAGTAGACAACGACCCTAATTTTTCAGACGGAGAGAACACAATAGATAACACAGTAACCAATGACAACCTTTTCCAAACCCAAAACCCAATCAGAGATAACATTTATTACTGGAAAACAGCCGCAGTCACAGGAGCCGGTGAAAATTGGTCCCAAAAACAAAAACTAATTATAGATACTACGGCCCCAAGTATTCCTATTTCTCTCTCTCCAGAGAACAGGAAGAATATAAACGACAACACTCCATTTCTGGATTGGTCAAACTCTAGTGATGCTACTGAGGTAAATTATCATCTATATGTTGATAATGAGAAGACATTTCCACAACCTGATTACTCATTCACCAACTTAGAAACATCTTACAAACAATTCAAACAAAACGAGCTTAAAGAAGATGTTTGGTACTGGAAAATCTCTGCTAGTGACAAAGCCGGAAACACAAGCGAAAATTCAATTGCTCCATGGTTTAGAGTTGACCAAACTTCGCCAGTTCCTGAACTTTCGACTCCTGAAAATAATGTAAAATTAAAAGATAACACTCCTTTGCTTGATTGGGAGAATGTAAATGAGCCAAGTGAACCTGTTTTTTATAAGGTTCAGGTAGACGATGATTCTGGATTTTCGTCGATAGATCGCTTTTCAGATTGGATTGAAAACGATAATTATCAAATTTTTAATAACCTTTCTGAAGGTTTGTGGTATTGGCG
>CAYSUV010000241.1:0-2981 GCA_964434275.1 Hadarchaeota archaeon (SeqCode)
AGATGTCGCAATGGGAAAAGTAAAAGTTCAAGAAGCTATCAGCACTACAAATCACGGATTTCACTTTATTCCAGGTTCTTCTGCTTTCCAAAGGGAACTGGGTGAAGTAAATTTCAAAAGCATAATAAATCAGCTCAGAGAAGAGTATAAACTTATAATTGTAGATTCTGCACCAGGTTTCGGCATCGAAGTCACAGCTGGAATGAAAGCTTGCGATGAATTTCTCGTCGTAAGTCAGCCCAGAGTTCCGGCGATTGCAGGCACCCTTCAAACTCTAAAGAGAGCGGAATCTATGGACACTCCTGTTTTCGGTGTAGTGCTAAACAAGATACAAGACAAACGTTTTGAAATCCATCCTGCACAACTAGAAAAAACTCTAAAAGAGCCGAATATTTTTGAGATTCCAAAGGATGATTCAGTTCCCAGATCTATCGCAAAGGGAGAGCCTGTAATATTGGATTCACCCGATTCACCTGCAGCTCAAGCCTTTCAGGAACTTTGCGATGAAATCTCAGACTATTTAGAGAGAAGAAAAACTATGCTACCTCAAACAAGAAATGAAAGAGTAATATCCCCTAACCTTCAGACGGTATCAGGAGAAGGAACAAACAAGAAGGAGCCTGAACCAGTCACTGAAATAAACGAGATGATGGCAGGGTTGAAAGATTCGAAAGGAGAAGGATTAACAAAATACAACGGGGGGAAAGAGTGCCCGGAATGCGGGTATAAGAGTCAAGACGATGCTAATTTTTGCCCTAAATGCGGAAATGCATTCGAAAAAACCTCTTCAAAAAAATCAGAAGAAGAGGAAGATAGAATAAAAAACAAATTAACCCAACTAATTAAAAAATTTCTAAAATCCGATAAGAGAAGTGCAAAACTCAGTAGTAAACTCCCGGTAAAAAAAGTGTTACCATATTCAAAATCAGTGATAAAAGAACTAGGAAAAAAAGACCGAATAAAAGTAGAAAAAAGCGAGGGGAAAATCCGCCTGATAAAGAAACCGAAAAACTCAGAAAACTAATAACGGCGGTAAAAATTCCCAACTCTAAACTATCCGTAATTAACAATACCCTTCAACTCTTTTCTCCTCTCCTCAAGCATTATCCCTTTTTTCCTTCAACTCTTTCAACTTTCGCAAAATCTCCCGATTCTCTTGTTCCTCTTCTACCCTCCCATATTTCCGAGGCTCTGAACTGCTCTGTTCTTGAGAACTTATCAACTGCCTAAGTATCAAAATATTTTCGAAAGACTTCCTCTCCGCCATTGGCGGACCCACAACCTCCTTCAAACGTTTCAAAGAAACTTCTGACTCTACTCCAAATGCTCTCTGAGCTCTTTGTCTTGAAAAATCACTCAAGCTTTCAAGAAACTCAGAAGGCAACGAATCCACCGAGGACGATTCTAATTCTTCAGGCTCTAGACTAGCGGAAGAAACCTTCACTGGCTCAAAAGGCCCTTTCGGAATCGCAGGAGCTGTATTGATTTTTGCTGGAGTCATCTCTTCAAGAGAAACCTTATGCTCCACTTCCTCCGAAGGATAAGTTCTAGGCTCCAAGCTAGCAAGTCTTTCAATTGATATCCATGGTTCGTGACGCTGCAAGAAACGCTGATAAAACGCAACCCCTCCCCCAATAGCCCCGATCGAAGCCAGTAACGAAAATATCAAAGTAGATGTCGGAAGGGATTTAGAAGTCGGTCCAGCAGGTAATGGTCCAGGAGTTGGTGAGTCTTTCTTTTCCCCAACTGCAGCGAATAGAGAAAAGCCCGGTGATACAGATTTGAAATAGTAATACCCAGAATTCTCGTAAAGATACTCCGTATCTAGTTCACGCCACTTATCCCCCTCCAATCTCAACAGATTTATAGTTTCAACACTAACATCTTGTCTGTACAACCAGTTCTCAGAAACTCTAAACTCAATTCGTGCCGAACTTACCTTATTTTCTGGAATACTAGAATTCACAATCCCGAAATACCGATATAAAACCCCCCTTACGGTAGGCGCATTCTCAGGTCTAGCTTTAAACTCATTAATCGTAATCTGAACATCACTTATCTCGGTCTCAGAAATTTCTCTCGCCGCCATTACAGCGACTTTCGTTATAAAAAGACCATAATTATCAAAATCTGCCACCCCTGTTCCACCAGAAAGTATAGGCCCTATCGAAACAACTGGAATCTCCCTTCTAACAATAAACGAACCAATATCCGACCAAGCCCCAACATGACCAACACCATCGACGGCCCGGACACGCCAAAAATAAGCGTTTTCATCTAGGTTCTCATCGCTCGAAAGCTTATATTCAGATTCATCAATTCGGTTCTTGACTATAATCGGCGAATCGAACTTCGGATTGTCATCCAATAACAATTCATAGCTAACTCCAGTTAAATCAGCCACATTTTCCCAGTTAAGAAGAGGAGTAACAGTCCCTACAACTCTCCCATTTTCTGGAGAAAATAATTCGGGAGTTGGTGGCGAGTTAAGATCTATACCCACACTAGCATCCGCATTCTCCGGAGGTTCCTCCTTTTCCCCTTCACTATGCCTCCCTAAAGAATAAAATTCGTAATAGCCTTCACCTTCATTCCCAACAAAAGACCAAGACCAACCATCAACCCGGTTCTCATCTATACTATATAATTTCCAACTCTCCCAATCATTATTATCCGATGAATAACGGTACCAAAGTTCAACACTTTTCATATGACCAACATTAGCTCTAGCATATCCCTCTATCTCAAAAGAGGACGAACCATACCAGTTTCTAGATATATCTTCCACCTTCGTAGAAAAAGCAATTTTCGGCTTTTCTGGCTTAGCCATTGTAGAAATACTACCAGTCCAAGATTCAACAATTTCCCAAGATGCCACAGTACTTATAGTACAAGACCAATCATCTACACCGCTCCAAACAGCAAACGGAGCACTCAAAGATCCAGACCAAGACTCAACCATCTCCCAACCAACCGCCGGA
>CAYSUV010000242.1:0-2975 GCA_964434275.1 Hadarchaeota archaeon (SeqCode)
GAGTGGAGAAGATTAAGTGTAGCTTTAAGAGCCTTAAACCTTAGTCTTTCATCTTCTGTAGATAGTTTGATCTGCTCGTAGGCTCCTTCCAACTCGCATGGAATACATCTGGGTTTAATTTTCATTTTTTCCTCCTCCGTTTTTCCACCATCTGCTTGATTTCTTTTTTTATTAGTTGTTTTGAAAGTTAAAAATCCGAGAGTGAGAGATTTGTTTTTTCTCGTAATTTTCTGAGTATTGGTATTTTTTCAAGATTCTCTCTATCTAATAATTCCCAGTTTATCCTTGTAGGTTTTTTATAATCGGTATTAGTTTCTATAATGTCTTCTGGTGTAACAATCCAATCTATTGGAATGTCATGTTTTTCGTGAGGTAGTTCGTCTATAATTTGGGCCTGGTGAACAGTTGTTAGGATTGGCGGGTTTCCCAAATTTAACTCCCTTAAGATTGCGTACTCCAAATCGCTATACCCTCCGCCTTTTCCGACTCTTCCTCCGTCACCGCTGACTGCGACAGACCCTGCGACGACGAGATCGATATTCGGTAAATCTTCTAAGTCCACTAACTCTCCAAATTTTTTAGAATGTTTTATCGTAGTAGCCTTCTGTTCTTTTCCCGCAGGAACATTTGACGGGTTTATTCTAAGAAAACCTTGCTTTAGCCGGGGAGTCGGCATAATCAAAGTTTTGCCGTTTTCAATTACCTTTCTTCGAACCGGTTTTTGAGGAGAATCAGGATTAACTTTAACCCGCTTAGCTTTTCCGAATACGGGAATATCCTCCAGTCTTTCACCAGCCGCTTCAGCTCCGTCAAAATTAGGAATTCTTCCTTTAACGGGCCGTGGGAAACGAGCTATGTCTTTTTCCTCTAGTTCACTCCAGATAAGCTTTCTTACTTCTTGTTTTTTTCCCAAACTTCTCCCTTTCCTTCATTATTTGCTGCTAAAGTTTCCCCTATTCTCGATTTTTGGTCAAGTTTTTTGTATATGTCATTGTCAAAATTTTAAATTTTTAGTAAAATAGGTGAATATTCCCTCATAATTTCGGAAAATCATAATTTTTTCCACACAACTGAAAAATTTTTACATTCTTTAGGCCGAAACTGTAAATTTTACACATTGCTTATATATTTCTGTGTTAATTTTTCTTAAATTTGGCAATAAAACCTGCGTTACCTTTAAATAAGATAAAAAAGACATTAAGTGTTGCCTTCGTCGGAAAGAAAGGGCGAAATGTGAACACAAACCTTGGCAAGAGCAATCTTGCCGATGGTACAAAGTTCACAATATCGGCGCTTATGACGCAGCGAGGCGAACTCTGTTCGCCCTGCTCCCCATAATTGCCGGTAAGGGCTTAAAGATAAGTCATGACGGAGTAAAATCCTGCGTGCATGGCTTGTCAAAGAGCCTTGAGCCCTTGTATCCGGCGAAGGCTTTTTTTATTTGGTCATCATTAGGTAATTTTGAGTGATATGAACGGTATATTTGCTTTTTTCTTTTTTGTTTGATTCTTTTCACGTTTAATTGCCTTAAATCAAAGCGTTACAATAGGTGTAACGTTTTATAAGGGTTAAGATATAGAAAAATATGATGCCCGAATCTGTATTAGTTGACGTAAATGTGCCTCGGGAAGTGTGTGACCGGTTATCCGAAATGGGGTTCGAAACCCTGTACGTAACGGATATTTTCTCAGATGATATTGACGACAATGAAATTCTGAAATGGATCGAAGAAAATCATTGTTACCTACTTACAAAAGACAAAAACTTTCCAGAAGGAGGAAACGGGTATAAAATCGTTCTAAAAGGAGAATCTTCCGTAAAACTTTCGAGAGAGTCATTTTACAAACTTACCGAAAAAGGAATCTACCCGGAAGCCCTTACCGGTGCATGGCTAAACGGATAAATCAACTAAAGTCAAACCTTAAAATCATTGCGGCATTGGACTGCCAGACTCTTCCGGATAAGTGTCATAAACATAGTTCATTAGCCTACGAAGACCCATCTTATCATACTTTTCTAAATTCTCCAAAGCTTCCTCTTCCGAATCTTTCAAATCTTCTAATAATTCACAAGCCAACTCCTCCCCCTCCGAAGTCAAAGAATAACTAGACTCAAGAGGATCCACCAAACCCAAAGTCATAAGCTTACCCATATCCCTAGCCAAATCCTTGCAAAAGGGACCATGTTTGTAAGGATTAAAATTGTAAGGAATCTGTATCCCGAGTTCTTTTTTCATCAAGAAAATTATTTTCTGCATCTTCGTATTTCCTTGTTCTCCCCACTTTTGTAGAACGGCTAATGGCCATTTCATTCTTTCTTTTTCTTCTTCGAATTCTATTGTTTTTATTTTTCTTTTTCTTTCGATGCCTTTGAAACTGTTCAGTATGTTTGTTATTTTTTCTCCTTTGTCGGTGAGTTTGAGTATTTTTTTATAGGGGAAGTTTTCTTCTCTTTCTTTTTTGATGATTCCTTTTTCTTCCATTTGTTTAATTCTGCTTTGAATAGTCGATGGGCTTCCACCTATCTCCTCTCGGAGCCCTCTGACATGAGTAGGTTTTTCTTGCAAAGTTTTCATGATTTCAGGGCATTTCTTTTTGAAGATTAGATCTGACAATTCCATATCTATTCACCAAACTTGAAACGATCCTATCGAAGAGTTCAAGCGTTCTTCGGCGGGTTATAAAACTACTGCTCTAACCTTTTATTTCTTTCTAAGAATGCCTCGACATCTAAAAGATCCGTTTTTTGGAATTATACCTATTTTTAGAATTTGGGTTAGCTCCGACCCTGCCAAGGAGCATAGGTTCCGGACAATCTAGCTTGACTTATAATATGTCCTTCCATTGAGTTCTCGACTTCTTCTTTTGTGGCATCAGAGGGCAAGTCAAGGTTAGTATCCAGAGCATAAATCTTAAATCTATAAGTATGTTCATCGTCCGGCGGATTAGTTCCTCAATAACTCGTCTCTCCGAAAT
>CAYSUV010000243.1:0-2975 GCA_964434275.1 Hadarchaeota archaeon (SeqCode)
TGTTCAATCTCTTGAATAATAGCCTGAGCCAAAACACCATACTGAGATTTAGGATTTCCTCTTTTCTGTAAGTACCTATTCGCTCCGAGATTTAAAGCCTCCATCGCCACCTCTTCCCTCCCTCTCCCCGTGAAAACTATGAACGGAATATCGCTATCCCTTTCCTCTCTAACAGTTTCCAAAAACTCCAAACCATTCATCTCAGGCATTTGATAATCCGAAACGATAGCATCATAATCATTAACCGATAGTTTTTGCAAACCCTCCTCAGCTGACATAGCAGTATCAATATCGAGCCTCTCATCCTCTTCATCAAGAAAAATCTCAGCCTGCTTCAAAACAGAAGAATCATCATCAACAAACAAAACATTCAAACTTCAACCACCTGCTGTGCAATTAAATTTGAGGGATAGAAACCCTTTGCTTTCCCAGACAAACTTATAATAATTAACATATTTAACCTATATCCAAAAAAATATTCTAAAAAATTTTATCTTCATATATGGGATTCTGAAATCTCCAAAAATTTAGAGAAAAACAATAATCACTTAAATTGACAAAAAATCAAAAATTACGGTCTTATTCATCAAAAATAACTAATTTGCCACCTTTCTCAAAAAACCTGTTACCCGAAAAAAATCCCTAAAAGCTAAGTAATAGGTAAGCCTCGGGTGGAATTCGAACCCACGACCTGTCGCTTACAAGGCGACCGCTCTAACCAACTGAGCTACCGAGGCTCGTTTGTATTGATTCTCTTTTCGTTTTATTTTTTAGGAGTCTTCTAAAACTTATAAGAAGTTTAATTCTCTAGTTGGGGGTATTATACTCTAAGGTTAAAAAAAGGTTAAACCGTTAAGGAAAATTTTTAATCTTCTAACCTACTCCGCTTCTAGTGCCCCTTCTGCGAGTTCAAGCATTTTTTCTTTTGGATCCTCCGCTTTAACAACAGCTGAAGCGATGAGAATTCCTCTAGCGCCTAATTCCAGAGCTATTCTAACATCTTCTCTAGTGGAAACTCCAGCACCGCACAAAACATCGACACTAGAATCTACCCCATGGACTTCCTCGACTGTTTCTTCAATAACATCTGGCTTAACTTGAGACACAGATCTTCCCGATCCTATCAGCTCTGGAGGTTCCACAGCGACAATATCAGGGGTGAACTCAGCTACTTTTCCTGCCGTTTCCACATCCTCTGCACAAACTATGCTGGTGAGGTCTGTTTCTTTTAGTCTGTTGACGATTTTTTGGATTGTTTCCATTTCTTGTTGTTTTTCTGAATGGTTTACTAGTGATCCTACTGCTCCCGCTTTTTTAGCTGCTTCTGGAAGTAAAGCACCTGTTCCTCTTCCTGGTTCAATTGGGTCTACATGTTGTGCGAAAACTGGTATATCGACCTGTGTTGTTACTCTGTATAGACTTGCGTATTGAGGGGATACTCCGACTCCAATTCCTTTTTCTTCTCCGGCTTCGGTTATGTCTTTAGAGATTTTTACTGAGTCTTCTCCTAATGCTTGAGGGTAAGCTTTTAGATTTACTATTATTGTTGGAAATTTCATTATCATAACCTCCACCAAAGACTTCCTTTAGGAAACTTAATACATTTACGAAAAACAAAGAACCGCTTAGCTACTTCCGATATTTTTGAAAATATAAGAAAATTAAAAATTTAATAGCTTCAAAGTTTTTTTATTAAAAAGTGGAAAAATGGTGGAAATTCCAGAATTCGTGAAAAAGAAACCTTGGACAACCCACTATCCCGATGGAGTCAGTCATGAAATAAATATTCCTAAGAAAAGTTTCGCGGACTACGCCGAAGAAAGGATGAAAGAGTTCAAAGACAGAACTGCAATAATTTACAAAGAAAACGAATACACATATACAGATTTGAGGAACAGAGCTCTCAAATTCGCCTCAGGTTTAAAAGAACTAGATGTGGAAAAAGGAACTACAGTAGCAATCTACATGACAAACTCTCCCGATTGGGCTGCAGCCTATCATGGTTCGATGATGGCCGGGTGTAAAGTGACTGGGATAAGTCCTCTGTTTTCATCAAGAGAGTTAAAATACCAGTTGAATGATTCGGAAGCAGGTGTTATAGTTCTTGATGAGGCTTTCTATCCTGTATTACAAGAGATTATCGATGACGTCGATCTAGATAGGGTGATTGTTTCTGGAGAAGATGGAGTTGAACTGGATGGGGATTTCATAGAAATAAATGAGGCGATGAAGAATAAACCGGAACGTCCTGATGTGGAGATTGAACAGGGTGATATTGCCGTTCTTCAATATACTGGTGGGACCACTGGTCTCCCGAAGGGGTGTATGTTGACCCATAAAAATTTGCTTTCCAACGTAATTCAAAACTCTCAGTGGTATGACTATGTTGCTGACGAATTAGGAGTTGAAAATCTTAAAGCAATTTCGTTATTGCCATGGTACCATATTTTCGGGCAAACTTGTGAACTCAACACTTCTCTGATAGCGGGGACCTCCGCAGTGCTCGTACCGGATTTTGACGCTGCAAAAACTATGGAATTAATCGAAGAACATCAATGTCAAATGTTTTTAGGCGTACCCACAATGTTCAAAATGATTTCTTCCCACCCCAAATTCGAAGATTTTGACCTAAGCTGTTTAGAATGGGTCGTTTCCGGAGCTGCGCCATTGCCTCACGAAGTTTATAACCGATTTAAGGAAATCCATGACGTAATAATTTGCAACGGTTACGGACTCTCAGAAGCCTGCCCTGTAACACATATAACCCCGCCGCTTAAAGAACCGAAAAGGAAAGACGGAATCCTATCTGTAGGAGTAGCTTATCCAAATACACTAACCGGCATAATAGATGTGAACAAAGACAAGCCAGAATTCCTACCTCCAGGAGAAGAAGGAGAACTCGTAGTAAGCGGACCGCAAGTAATGAAAGGTTATTGGCAGAGACCTGAAAAATCGGAGGATGTCTTCTTCAAGAC
>CAYSUV010000244.1:0-2969 GCA_964434275.1 Hadarchaeota archaeon (SeqCode)
GGGTGTAAATGGTCCATGTGGCAAATCTCATTGTGTTTTGGTTTTGGGTGATTGATGATGGCTAGAGATGTTGGAATTGTGGGGGTTGGTCAGATGGATCATGCTTCTTCTCGCTCTGATGTGAATGATAGAGAGTTAATTAACGAAGCTGTGAGAAGAGCTCTTGATCATGCTGATATGACGAAGGATGAATTGGATGCAATACTTGTGGGTAATATGGATCACTTTGAAAGTATTAATTATGTTGATACATATAGCGCGGGTGGAATCGGCGGTTTGATGAAGCCAGTGATGAAACTTACTACAGGTGGAACTACCGGTACAACAATTGGGATAAATGGATATTATCATGTTGCTTCGGGTCTTTTCGATAAAGTTTTGGCCATAGGATGGGAGAAAAATTCAGAATCAGATACCCAAGCTGCGATAGCAACTTGTTCAAATCCATGGCTTGAAAGAGATCATTTTGCAGGTGCTATAGGTCCGCTCGGAGCGATGGCTAGTGATTATATGGATAAGTATGGTGCAACGGAAGAGGACTTTGCGATTTTAGCTGCGAGGGAACATAATAATGCTTTGAACAATCCTCATGCTCATTTACAAGTAGAAACCACAGTGGAGGAGGTTATGGAGTCTCAAATGATTTCTTACCCAATCAAGAGACTTGATATGTGTCCTACCTCTGATGGAGCTTGCGCTGTTGTTTTTGCTGCCGAAGAGGAAGCGGAACAAATTGCGGATAGGCCTGCTTGGGTTCATTCTTGTTCCACCAGGCATAATTGGACCCATATTGGAGACCCACCGCTCAATAAGCATCCTACTTTAGGCCAAGCAACTAGGGATGCTTATGAAAAAGCTGGGATTAGTGATCCTAAGGAAGATTTTGATGTCATGGAGCTATATACTCCGAATTCTCCTGCTGGTGTAATGTGGGTTGAGGATATTGGTATTTGTGAAAGAGGAGAATCTCCAAAATTGAATAGAGAAGGTGTATTTGACATGGATGGTGATTTACCGATAAATCCCTCTGGTGGAGTAATTTCTACTAATGCTATAGGGGCTACTGGACTTATTCGAATTGGTGAGGCTGCTTTGCAGATTATGGGGGAGGCAGGCGAACGACAAGTTCCGGATGTTGAAAAAGCTCTAGCTACGGGATTTGGCGGTTGCTGGTGGTCAGATGTTATGGTATTAGGAGCTTCTCGAGGTGATTAGATGGCTGAAGAGAATAGTGAGGAAAATTCATTAACGATAAAGTCTGGAGACGCTTGGTATCCTTACGATTGGTCGGTAGGTGAAGTCTGGTCTAAATTCTTCAAAGAACTTCGTGATAATAAGAGGATTATGGGAATCCATTGTCCGGAGTGTGATAATGTTTATGTCCCGCCAAGGAGCATCTGCCCTCGTTGTTTTGTGGAGTTGGATGACTGGACTGAAGTTGGAAAGGAAGGAACTGTCAGAGCATATACCGTTGTGAGGTTTCCTTATATCAATCCAAATACTGGAGAAGATATAGATATACCACGGCCTGATATAATGATTCAACTGGATGGAGCTGATACCAGATTGCTTCACAAGTGCGATGTTTCTGATGAGGGTAAAATTGAAGTTGGGATGAGAGCCAAAGCTGTTTTTGCGGATGAAAGAAACGGAAGTATTCACGATATAAAACATTTCAAATTGTTGGATAAAAAGTAAGTTTAGAGCTTTTCTATAATTTTGGTAGAATTTTCCATAACTCTTATCTACTTATAACTAGATATTAATTGTGGGGCTGGACCTTGCAAGAATTGGAGAGAAAGGATTTAGAAGAACTAGAAGAAGCTAAAGAAGAGTTTAACACTGCTATAGAGAACCTTTCTAAACTAGCACATAAGGGTTTCAAGTTTGAGATTAAAGTTGGTCCTGAAGAAAATTCTGATGTATTGTTAACTTTAGCTGACCATGAGCCTGATCAAAAAGTTAAAGGTTCTTAGTTTTGTGGGTGAAGTTATTCGCGGTTTTTGTCGGAATGTTGTTTAATAATTGGAGTTTGATAGGCTTCGTTTCATGTTATTGTTAATATTATTTGTTTTTCTGATAAGATTGATTAACAGTGGGATTTGAAACAATTAAAGGAGGTGAAATGTTTGAGTAAAATAGAAGTTAATTACGATTCTGAAGAGGGTTCTCTAGAGCTTGATATCGATTTGAAAACAGATTCTGTGAAACTTCCTCTTATTGAGGGTGCCACTGAATATGTTAAGGATTTGACTAAGACGAGTTTGAAATCCCTTGAGTTTGTTGAGAATAATCTGAGAGAAGTTGAAAAGGGAGTGCTTCAAGAAGTGGAGTCTGAAGAAAAAGAGGAAGTTGAAGAAGAAGCTGAGGCTGAAAGCGATGTTTCGGAGGAAGAGGAAACAGTGGAGTCTGAAGAAAAAGAGGAAGTTGATGAGATGACAGAAGAAGCTAGGGATGTTGAGAAAGAAAGTGACGAAACAACCTCTGAAGATGAAACGTCAGAACCTGATTCGGATGAAAAAGAAGATGCTGAAGATGAGATAGAGATAGAAGTTTCAAGGTAAGTCTTAGTGTTTGGAATTTCGAAATCTTTCTTCAAGTTTTTAAAGGAGTTTGGATTTTTTTAAGCCAGGTCAAATAATCAGTTAGGATTTAACATATACAACCTAATAGACCTCTTTTCTAAAATTAGGGTTTAAAATAAAACCATTTTGTGAATAGTTTGTATTTGATAGCCTTATATTGTTGAAATCTTTCTATTTCAGCTTTTATTTATGCAGAACCGTGAAATCAGGAAACTTTTAAGTAGTAGCACGACAAGAAAGGTAGATAGCCCATACCGCTGTAAAACGGCGTCGATCTGAGCAAGGGCTTTCTTGCCTTGCTATGAAAGATTGTTTGCTCAAGGTATGGGAACATTGAATGTGGACCTGAACATGCCGGGCTACCGGAAGAGCTCGGGTCCGAGA
>CAYSUV010000245.1:0-2967 GCA_964434275.1 Hadarchaeota archaeon (SeqCode)
GCAATAGAGCCTGTCTGTACCGTTAGATAAATTTCGTTATCATTCTGAACTTCAGGAACGGCTCCTATTGCCGGGTATCCACCGGCTTGTGTTACATAATAAACCGCTGCTGCTACAACCACAAGAACAGCTGCTAACATCAACAAGTATTCTGTTGCTCCCTGACCCTTCTTATTTTCAAAATTCATTCGATTCTCACCTCCGATAATAACTACTCTTGCAGAAGGTTTAAAAGATTAGTGTCGACAAAAATAAGTATAAGTAGACATTTTTGTAGAATAATGATAAAATGCAAATATTAGGATCTACCGGAAATGGAGGAACAGTAAAAGAAGCCCTTCAAAACGCTGCTGAAAATACTAACGAAAAATTGTCAAATGTTCCGGGCTCTATAGCAGGAATAAAAACTGACCTAAATGTGGGACTTTCCGGAGCCAAAGTTCAATTAGTAACTACAGTAGAAGATAGAAAAAACAGAGCTAAAAAAATTCTCTGGACTAACGAAGGCGGTTCTAACGAGGCCGAAGCTCTTTCAAAAGCCCAAGAAAGATTAAACCCCAAAATTGAAGAAATATCAGGAGAAATAGCAGACTTTCACTTAGAATTTTTAAGCCCTCCATTGCCTCAAAGGATTTATGTAACTATAATCATCGGCGTTAACAAGACCGTTCCTAAAGAAACCGACAACCTAAATACAGAAGAAAGACGGGCGAGAGTTAGAGAAATTATAAACCTACTCGGCGGTAAAGCTTCAGCGATAAACATATCGAAGACCGCAAAAGCCTTCAATGTCACTAGGGACGTAATTTATCGCGATATTGAAAAGCTAGGGTTTGAACGTTAATCAGAACATGAAACCAGATGCGAATTGTGCCCCATAAAAGACTACAAGAGAAGCTATAATAAAGGGAACTGTAAACATCACTCCCTTAGAAACCTTTCCATATCTTATCACTCCAACCGCCATAGAGGTTATAGCCGATTCTATCGCGATAAACAAGGGGATAATTATTTTTGTTCCGGGTGGCAGAATTGGTCCGCTTAATTGACTAGAACCTGTTCCTCCGCCTCCAGTAGCTCCGACTTCTGCAAAAACACTCTCTAGGGAAAGAACCAACCCTGTTATAAAGGGAGCAGCAAACAAAGCCGCCGCTAATAAAAACATGACTTGTTGCATAGTCGTTGCTTTTCTCTCCCGTTGAACAGAGTGAGTCTCTCTAATATCGTCAGAAACAGCCTCCAAAACATCAGCTAACTCAGCGCCTCTCTCCATTCCTTCAACAACTAGAAAGAATGCTCTTTCAAAAAGTTCGGACTTCGTACGGCTTGCCATCGCTCTCAAAGCACTCTGCATAGCACGACCTCGCCTAACTTGAGCTAAAGTACGTTGGAACTCCTCGGATAAAGCCCCATAATTTGACTGTGCTATATCTTCCAGCGCTTCGTCCATACTAACTCCGGCTCTTAGAGCAGTAGACATTTGACGGAGAGCGTCAGGCAAAGCATCTTCTAACTCCCCTATTCTCCTCTCAATGAAAAAGAAAGGGAGAACCAGTGTCAAGGCTAGGAATGTGGCGAAAAAACCAATAATTGAATATATAACCCCTGGAAGAATTGGAAATTGAATAAACAAAGAAGCGACATACAAACCCCCAGCCACGATTAAACCTACTAAAAACGAAACACCACAATATTCAGAGCCAGTAAACGCTATATTAGTGGAGCGAAGCTTCTCATCCGTACCCTCAACAAAATCCTCTGGAAGAACTCTTGACGCTATGATTTCAGCTGCTTCTAGGATAGAAGGCAAACTTATCACACCTCAGGCTCCATCCTTTTAAAAACAATTACCATGTAGCTAAGGAGAAATGGGAACGCTCCCAAATACATCACAGCAACCATTTCTGTAGGGAAGGTGGTCCCTCCCATAAACTTCGCTACAATCATAACTACGATTAGTAAAGGCGGGATAACTGCTGCGGCAAACATGTATATCATTGCCATCATGTTCAAAGACTGTGTATAATCTCTAAGGTTCATCCGCAAATCAAAAGCTGCTTCATCCGCCAAAAGTGACAAAGTTCGAGATAAATTACCACCAGTCCTTAAAGTCCTCTGAATTTGTCTTATAGCTCGTGACAGAGGATCGGAATCGACTCTTTTTCTGAGAGATGTCAGGGACTCAATCATTGATTCTCCTGTTCTCATATCTTGTAGGGTCCTTCTAAATTCTTCAGAGAGAGCAGCATAATCAGCGTCCGCGACAGAAGTCATTGTCTCAGGAAGACCAATCCCAGAAGACAATTGCGTAGACATATGCCTCAAAGCATACGGAATTTCCTGATTAATCTCAGAAGCCCGACTACTAATCCTAGATTTTGGTCTTGATCTTCCCACAAAAATAGTAATTAGAAAAGCAAGCGGGGGAGCCAAAATCATAAACAAGACTGAACCTAACAAAAGCCAAATAAATAAGAAAGAAGCGATAGACACTATCGTCCCTATACCTAATAACAAGGTCAAATACCTGACCGGTGTTATATCCATATTAGCTCTATGAAGATCTTCCTCCAATCCAGTGAAAAACCCGACCATCCTACTCGCAGGGCCTTTAAAAACGCCGGAGAATATGTCTGCAAGCCTATCCGAAGTGGGTCTTTGCAACACTTCCTCCCTATCCTCATCCCAGTCCTCCTCCTCTTCCTCCCATGCTTCCTCCTCTTCCGCCTCCAGTTCCATTTTTTTCAATTCTTGCAACCTGTCCGAAAGATCAGGCTTCTCTTCCTCCTCACCAGTAGAAGGTCTTTGAGTTACCTTTCTAACCTGACCCGGTGCTTTAGAAGTGACCTCCCCAGTTTTCTCAACCCCCCTTCCAACAGTAGAAAAGAAGCCCACAATTTTCTCAGCAATTCCCTTTTCTTCCTTTTCTTCCTTTTCTTCCTTTTCTTCCTTTTCTTCCTTTTCTTC
>CAYSUV010000246.1:0-2960 GCA_964434275.1 Hadarchaeota archaeon (SeqCode)
ATTATAGGCTGTCTAACATTTTCAGGCATTCTATCCAAAAAATACACGAATTAATGATTTTAAAAAGGTGATGTTTGTAACAAAAACCAGTTAGAAATTCTCAAAAACCATTAAGACTTTTCAGTCCATTCCACATTCTCAGGCTTCCGGCCGAGTTCCAACATGTTCTTTCTACACTTTCCGGAGCAAAAATACAAGACAGTCCCATCATTCTTGACGTACATCATCCCTTTTCCAGGAGTTATATTTTCCCCACAAAAGGAACAAGTCTTAGAAGCTGGCATTTTACGGCTCCCTTATCTCTTTAGCTTCTCTTTCCACTTCTCTGAGCATGAGAGTATCTCCTTCTCTGACAGGGCCTTTAACGTTTCGAGTTATTATCCTTCCTTTGTCATTACCTTCTAGGATTCTGCCTTTCACTTGCATAATCTCTCCAGTGGCTCCAGTCCTGCCTCTAATTTCAATTACCTCGACAGGTATGCTTTTTTCTCGTTCTTCGGGCATGGTTTCCCTTCGTATTTTATTCTGTTTCTTCTTTTAGTTCTTCAAGATTTGCAACGACCGATTCCAATTCATCTCCGGCTTCGCCGGGATCCACTACTGCTACTGAGGCAGCTGAAACATCAATCCCAGCTGCTGAGCCAAGTTCTCTCTTTTCAGGTACGTATCCGAATGGGGAGTCTTTCTCTTCGCAAAGGGGTGGTAGATAAGCTAGTATCTCTGGCGGATCTACATCCTCTGCCATGACTACTAGTTTTGCGTTTCCTCTTTCTACTGCTTTTGTTGTCTCGTTTGTTCCCTTTCTGATTTTACCCGAATCCTTGGCTGTTTCTACGATTTCGTAAATCCGGTCTGCCAAATCTCGTGAAACTTCAAATCTTACATATAGGGGTTTGTCTGCCACAATCAGCACCTCCTTCATTTTATTAATCAATCATCGCGCTGCGTGGCTTGATAACTTTAAGAAAAAATCATTATTTATAAGTTTGTAAGTTTTGGAGTTTTTCGTGGTGAATAACTGGGATTCTACCCCAAATGCCGCTTTAAATCGTTTGAATTAAGTAGTAAAAACTCAAAATAAACCCGTAGACTCCCCGATTCGAAAGGTGAGAATGGATTGAGTGTAAAAATTGTTGTAGTTGATGATGACAAGGATTACAGAGAGATTGCTACTCTTGTTCTAGAGATGGAAGACTATGATGTGGTGATGAAGAGTAATGGGAAAGAGCTTCTTGAATATTTGGAAAAGGAAACTCCAGACTTAGTGCTTTTGGATCGGAGGATGCCTGTGATGAATGGTTTGGAAGTTCTTGAGAAGATAGAAGAGAAAAATATCAATGTCGATGTAGCCTTATTAACGGCAGTTGAGCAAGATGTGGAACCCGAAGAAATAGGTGTTATAGATTATATTGAGAAGTCGGATGTTCATACCCCCAAGATTTTTACGGAAAAGTTAGAAGAGGTTTTGAAAAAAGCTGCTGATGTTTCTAAGTCTTAAGAGTGAGAGTAAACAGCTTTTATTTTAGGGTCTGTTTCATCAATTCTTACAAAACCGTATCTCTCGAACTGAATTATATCCCCTTTTGATAGTTTGGATACTTCAGGTTCTGCATATCCTTTATCTGAACTCTCATCAGGTTTTAGAACCTCTGTTTCTATCGGATTAGCTGAAATCCATTGAATCTTCGGTACGTCTTTTAATTCGAAACTATCGTATTTTGCTTCCAGAGGATCTATTGAAGTCAATTCAAAATTAAAATAATCTTTCAATCTTACTATATCACCTACACTCATTTTATCTATGTCTTCTCTAGATACCCAAGCTTGTACAGAACCGTTTTTGTTTTCGAGCGGAATGACACGTTCTCCTCGGTCGGGATAATCCGGATGAAGACGAAGATATGCCTCGTCGTCATCGGGCGCATCGGTTATTATTATCTTTTCAGGATTCTTAACAAAGAAATATCGATTCGCGCGTTCATCGATAATCCGCCTATTTTTAGTATATAGAGTATCCATGCTCAGTGTAGAATCAGCTCTAGTAGTTCCAACATCGATAACCATTTCTTGCAACGCTTCAGGGGTAATCCCTCTCCTTCTCATCGCTCTTAAAGTACCCAACCTCAAATCATCGTATCCTTTGTACCGACCCTCTTCAAGCCCCTTTGAAATTTTAGTCTTACTTAGGACAGTACCGGATACCGACAATCTTCCATGCTGGATAGCGGTTGGGTATTCCCAATCTAAATGATTAAAAAGTTGTCTCTGCCGCCGCTCGTTTACTTCATGTTCCTTGCCACGAAGAACATGAGTTACACCCATCTCATGATCATCAATCGCTACGGAAAAATTATACAAGGGCCAAACACGATATTGTGTCCCGGTTTTTGGATGTGGGGTATCTACGATTCGGAGCGCTGGCCAGTCTCTTAAAGCTGGGTTGGGGTCTTGAATATTTGTTTTGATTCTGACTACTGCTTCTCCCTCTTTGTAATCTCCTTCTAGCATTTTTTCCCATCTTTCAATGTTTTCTTGAGAAGGCAAATTTCTGCAAGGGCAAGGTTTTTGCTCGTCTCTCAATTTTTTGAATTTTTTCGGCGAGCAAGTGCAGATATAGGCGTTATTCTCTTCTAATAATTTTTCTAAATACTGATAGTATAATTCAACTCTGTCTGATTGCACATATTCCTCGTTCCATTCTAAACCGAGCCATTCAAGATCCTCTCGAATGAGGTCGTAGAATTCTGCTTTGGCATCTTGCGGGTTAGTGTCTTCAAATCTAAGTATAAACTTACCATCGTTTCTTTTAGCATATTCATAAGACAAAACAGCAGTTCGCACATGACCTACATGTAGAGGACCGTTAGGGTTAGGGGCGAAACGATTTACTATTTCTGAGTATCTGTCGGCTTCCGATAAATCTTTTAGCCCTCCCTCTTGTTTTTCTTCTTTTTCAGGTG
>CAYSUV010000247.1:0-2956 GCA_964434275.1 Hadarchaeota archaeon (SeqCode)
GTTTAGAGGGTTTGGAATAACAGAAGCTGAAAAAATAACGTCGTCATTTTCTCTAATCTCAAAGGGTTCTACTTTATCAGCGATTCGAGAGAGAACAGAATTCGGTTCACCTTGATGACCCGTAGTTATTATAACATAATCTTCGCGAGATTCATTTATAATCTTCATAGCGTCTCTGACAGACGTTATATGTCCGAAAATTTTGGTTTCTGAAGGAAAATCTACAAGACCAAGTTTTTTAGCGATTTTACATTTTTTTTGCAGCGATTTTCCGAGTATTACTGGTTTCCTGTCTAGTCTTTTAGAGATTTCTGTGATTTCTTTTATCCTTGCTATATGAGATGAAAAGGCAGTTACTAGTATGCCCCCGCCTTTTTTTGAAGCTTCAGTCAATACTTCTTCCAGTAATTTCTTTGCATGTGCTTCCGAGGGAGTTGGTTCTGGTTCGTCGGCTTTAACAGAACAAATTAGGGAGACAACTTCGCCATCTTTACTTAATTTTTTTAATGCTTTGTAGTCTGTAGGATGACCCAAAACAGGGGTTTTGTCTATTTTAAAACCTCCTACGCAAAGAACTACTCCTTTTGGGCTTTTTATCGCTGGAAATGCGTTTTGAGGAATACTGTGCGCACCTGGTACAAACTTTATATCTAAATCCTCTATTTCAGCGTCCTCTCCGGGTTCTACCTTCTCTATATCGTTATCTATTTCAAATTTTCGCTCCTCTTTGATAATCTGCTTCACTAACTCAGCTGTAAAGGGTGTGGCGTAAATTGTAGCATCGTATTCGTGCGCTAATTTACCTACTGCACCTATATGGTCTAAGTGACCATGAGTTAGAAGTATAGCAGAAACGTCGTCCGAGCGAAGATTAGAATCGTCAGGAATCCCTCCAATATTTATTAATTTTTCTCGGTCCGCTTTACTCATATCTCTGTTTCCAAGGTTGAGTAGTTTTTCGAGTTTTATCCCCATGTCCACTATTATTTTCTGTTCTCCGATAGAAACCAAAGTCATATTTTTACCTACTTCTCCTGTCCCCCCAACAGGCATTATTTCAAAAGTCATTTTTAACCCTCAAAACTATCTGGATCCAAATCTCTTGAATTAAACCATTCTCGAGTTTTTCCAGATATATTTAAAGGAACTTCACTCAAATCCGAAATATTACCGCAGCCTGACAAAAACATGGCGATTTTTAGTTCAAGAGTAAACTCTTCTAACCATTCAACAACTTTTTCCTCCCCTTGCATCGATGCCCTGAATAATGGAAGACCCATACCCACTAAATCTGCACCTAAGGCCAAAGCTTTAGCAGCTTCAAGTCCTGTTCTTATCCCTCCACTAGAGATGACAGGAATATCAACATTATTAAGAACTTCAACTGTCGAGACTGCAGTAGGGATTCCCCAATCCCAGAAAACATCACCTAATTGCTTTCTCGACTCCTCTCTAGTAGTTTCCACTCCCGCCCAGCTTGTACCACCAGCTCCACTGATATCTATCGCATCTATCCCAGTTTCTTCAAACTTTGAAGCGTTTTCCCCGTTCATGCCGGCTCCAGTTTCTTTAACATAAATCGGGTGTTTTAGCCCCGAGCTTATTTTAGATAAACTATTAATTGCCCCCTTGAAACTTCCATGGCCTTCCGGTTGTATAGCTTCTTGTAATGGGTTAAAGTGAATACCTAGCCCGTCCGCATCAATCATGTCAATGGCTTTTTCCGCTTCACTCAACCCATAATTATGGCTAAGTTGAGTTATTCCTAGATTTCCAAAGAGTAAGATATCAGGGGCTTCATCTCTAACTTGATAAGTTTCCTCAAGTTCGGGCTTTTCTATAGCTGCTCTTTGACTTCCAACGCTAAAAGCTATGTTCAAGTTCTGAGCTGCCTTTGCGAGAGTTGTGTTGATTTGTTTTCCTTTTTCATGCCCTCCTGTCATTGGACAAATGATGATTGGAGCGTCTAGTTTTTTTCCAAAAATTTTTGTGTTCAAATCAATATTTTCTAGATTTATCTCGGGGGAGGCTTGATGTATTAGTTCGATATCTCCGAAACCAGTTTTTTTATTGTAGGATTCAACGTTTTTTTTCAGACAAGAGTTTATATGGTCTAGTTTTCTTTTTGAAGTTTCATTATCCAACTGGGATCACTCCCTACTTATTTTAGTTCCAACTTTCTTATCGCTTCGGATAGCTATACCTATATTTTCAGGTTTGTTAACATTGATTATTTGAGATTCTATCCCCTTTCTCGCTAAATCCACCAAAACTTCAATTTTATTTTTAATCCCCCCAGTTACATCTTCTTTAGATTGTAATTCCACTAAGGAAGAGATATTTCCCCATGTTTCAGGAGTTATTTTAGGGATCAGCTCTGCGTCTTCGTTTGTTCTCGGATTTTTAGTGTGAACACCGTCTGTGTCCATACCTACTATAACTTGATCTGCGTTGAATTCTTCCGCCAGAATAGCTAAAATCTGATCTCCAGATAGAATCGACATTCCTTTTTCTCGATTAATGACACTATCGCCATACATGACTGGAACGAGACCTAAATCTAAAAACTCTCTGACAATTTCCAAATTCATAGAAACTTCTCCATTATTATCAACAATTGAACATGTTGAAGTCTGAATTGGAACGGCAGGAATTCCAGCTTCTATAAGAATAGTTATAACTTCAAGATTTAACTTTTCCATAGCATTATGTGTCTTCGAAAATCCGATTAATTGCTCTTTATAATGATAACCATTCGCTATATCGTATTTTGAAGCCATTGGATGCCCGTAGGAACCTCCTCCATGAACTAAAATAAGTTCTTCTTCAAGAGAAGATAACTCTTCAGCAATCTTTCTGATGTTTTCCTTCTTTATAGAAAACTCTTTCTCTTTATCCGTAATTGCACTTCCACCTAATTTTATTACAAGAGTACTCATAATCAACCCTCATAACT
>CAYSUV010000248.1:0-2913 GCA_964434275.1 Hadarchaeota archaeon (SeqCode)
TCTATTTATATGTGGTTTGGAGGTTTGAGACGGGGATCTCATAAGTGATTTTCATCGAGAGAAGAGAACCTGCTCCGGTTTAAAACCTGTTTCCGGGAGTGGTAAGTGAAAGTAAATGGACTTATAAAAAGAAGCATGAAGTCCGCCATCTTTCTAATCTTCTTCTAACCTAAATAAATAATACTCTGATTTTGCTTCAATCCTTTTTCTGAAAAACCTAAGAGCGCTAAATTTTTAATTGCACCAGCTTAGCTCTTTTCAAAAAAGTTAACTATGGAAAGGGAGAAGTGCAACTCTATAAGAAATAGGTTTTAATTTGTGTATTGATATATTTGGACGAGAATGTTTTATTTGTTTCAGAATGTTGGAATTTTTCGTGATTAACATGGGTGGGATGTTAGATTCTGAGGTTTTCGAAAGGCTCGAAATTATTTTGAGGGAGATCAGTAAGCTTTCGGATGAAGGAGTTGGGATTATTGTAGAAGGAAAAAAAGATGAAGAGTCTCTCCGCGAATTAGGTATTGAAGGCCCTGTTTATCAAATTCCTTCCGGTGGTAAAACTTCGCTTAATTCTTTAGAAGATTTGCCTGATTGTGATGAGGTTATTATTTTGACTGACTTTGATAGTGCAGGAGAGGATTTGGCGGATTTTTGCAGGAAACACTTGGAAAAACTTGGCGTAAAGATTCTTTATCATTATAGAGAAGATTTGAGGAATTTAGTTAGAAAGGCGGTTAAAGATATTGAAGGTTTAGCTAGTTTCATTCGCTCCGAACGTTCTTCACAAGACAATTCTGATTCTGAGCATAGGGCTTCCGAAAATAATCCGAATTTTTAATTTTAGGAGAAAGTATTGGTTTAGCTCCTAGATTTCTGGTTACTTCCCTTAATTGTCGGACTTTAAACACTCATTATTCAGAGGAAGTCTGGAATTAAAGCGGGGTCTTTAATCGCACAAAGCAAAAGCATGAAAAAAATGAATCCAAGCAGAGCTGATAAAAATTCGAACTTAAACAGATACAGGAGAACAATTTATTATATATTTTAGAAAGGTATTTCATCTTCTGTTTTGTCTTTTTTCTTTCTTGTTTTCTCGACTCCTACTAAAAGTATGACTCCTGCACCTCCAGATAAGAAAACTCCGATTAGCGTGTAAGGGTCTTGGAACAATGTTGGGACGTTGATAACTTTTTCGAAGGGAAGGCGTAAGGCGCCGACCATCAGTCCTGCAAGGAAGAAAAGCGTGTGGGAATAATACTTTTCTAATAAATAGTAGAGGAGTCTGGAGAAGGAAAACAAACTAACTAAAGCTCCAAGAAGAAAGGTACCCACTTCCATCCAAGAAGTTCGAACTGAACTTAGAGCGTTCAGCATGAATTTGTACTGGCCTAAGAATAATACGATGAACGATCCTGAAATTCCTGGTAGGATCATCGCGCATATTGCTAAAAAACCGGTTATGAATATTATGGGCAGGGAGTGTCCTAGTAAGAAGTTTTCAAGACCTATGAAGATGAATGCGAATGAAAACCCGATTAGGCCGGGTATGAGGGTTTTGAGGTTTATTTTTTTCACTCTTTTGTAAACGATACTGGCTGAGATGAGGATTAGGCTGAAGAAGAATGAGTAAATTTGGGCGGGGTAGTGGTTTAGTAGGTAGGGTATTATCTTTGATGCTGCTATGAATGCTGTAACTATTCCGATGGCGAGTGGGATTAGGAATTTGAGGTCGATTTTTAGAAAAGTTTGTTTGGCTTTTTTCCAGTATTTTTTGTTGAATGGAGTTCTTAGAATGTAGATGATGAATCTTAGATCGATTGATTTTATTGCATAGATCAGCCTTTCATATATTCCTTCGATAAGTGCTATTGTACCGCCGGAAACTCCTGGGACTATATCTGCTAATCCCATAGATATTCCTTTCAGAAAAGTTTTAAGCGGGGTTTTTCCCTCGTTTGAATTTTCACTCATTTTCTCAAAATTTTTTAATAACTAGTAGTTTATATAGCAACGCCTCACAAAAAAATAAATTTTCTGATTGTGATAATGAAATCCTGAACCTTATAAGTTTCTGAAGGTAAAATAAGAATTAAAAGAAGAACGTTGATAAAGAAAAAATTATGAGGGAAGCACAAAGAATTTAAAAACCCTTCCCTTTTTTCATATAATAATTGAGTCACAATCACGATACCAAAGAATTGAAAGAGGTTGATGAAATGGCCGAAACCCAAGAAAAAAGTCGAAGTGAGGAAGGAAAAAAAGTAGAAACCGAAAGAGAGTGCACGGAATGTGGTAACGAGTCAGTGGTTAGAGATTATCAAAGAAATATCATAATTTGTGAAAATTGTGGTTGCGTCCTGAAAGAAGGCATCAAAGATAGAGGACCAGAATGGCGAGCTTTCGACCAAGAACAACGTGAAGAACGCAGTCGAGGAGGAGCTCCAATGACCTACACAATACACGATAAAGGCCTTTCAACGAAAATAGATTGGCGGAACAGAGATGGGCGAGGGAAAAACCTCTCCCCTAAAAAAAGATCCCAGATGCAAAGACTGAGGAAATGGCATAAGAGAGCGAGGGTTTCTGGATCATCCGATCGTAATCTAACGCTAGCTTTGGGAGAAATGGACCGGATGTCGTCCCAGCTCGGTTTGCCGAAAAAAGTTCGTGAAATCACATCGAAGATTTATCGAAAAGCTGTGGAAGAAAACCTTATCCGAGGCCGTTCTATAGAAGGGGTTGTTTCTGCTACTTTGTATGCGGCTTGTAGGAGGACGCAAATTCCTAGAACTTTGGAGGAGATAGCTGAGGTGAGTCATGTGGATAAGAAAGAGATTGGGAGAAGTTATCGGTTTATCACTAGAGAACTTGATATACATCTTCCGCCGACCGACCCGGCGAATTATGTTGCTC
>CAYSUV010000249.1:0-2911 GCA_964434275.1 Hadarchaeota archaeon (SeqCode)
TGAGAATCTGATAGGAGATGAAGGCACCGGTTTCGGACTATTTATGATGTTCTTCAACATCACAAGAATCCCGGTCGCTTTCCAAGCTGTCGGTTTTTGTCAAGGAGCTTTTGAACAAGCGTATGATTATGCTCAACAAAGAGAAACTTGGGATGAACCACTTATCGAAAAATCAGTAATCCAAGAAAAATTTGCAGACATGTACACGGACATCTCCTCTGCGAGATTGTTGACTAGAAGAGCTGCTTGGTTAGCAGACAATGGTAATCCGGACCCTGGTGTAACTGCTATGGCAAAAGCCAAAGCAGGCCAGACTGCTACAAGGGTTGCTTCTGAAGCTCTGCAAATACATGGTGGATATGGATTCACGTATGATTATCCGATATCCCGATTCTACAGAGATGCAAAGATTTTCGAAATTTATGAAGGGACCACTGAAATCGAAAAAGATGTTGTAGTTAGATCATTGAGGAGAATACTTCCGTCCAAATTAAGCCAGGAAGTAAGTTCGCCTCCTGACTATTGAAGTCACGAGTACCTGAATGAGTTAAACTGATAAAGTTATCAGAGCGTCAACAGCCGAAGTTCCTGTAGGACCTGCGAAAAGTGGGTTTACGTCGATTTCTTTTATTTTTTCATTTTCTTCTAATATTTTTGAAAATTTCAAAACCGTTTCGGTTAGAGAGTCTATATCTACTGGGGGTTTTCCTCTGAATTCGTTTAGAATTTCCTTACCTTCTAGGTTTTCTATCATGCTGTAAACGTCTTTTTCTTCGAGAGGAACAGCTCTGAATTCGACATCTTCGTAAACTTCTACAGATATTCCGCCTAGTCCAAAGGAGATGACGTGTCCAAATTGGGAGTCGAGAATAGAACCTATAAATAGTTCTCTTTCGTTCCCGTTAGAAACATCCTCGCTTAGAAGGATACCTTGTAATCCGGCGCTTTTGTCATAATTTTCAGCTTTTTTGAGGATTTTTTTTCCTTTTTCTTTAATCTCTTTGTCGGAATTAGCTTTTTCTATTACCTTAGCGTCTGTTTTGTGAAGTATGTCTCTAGAGCAAACCTTTAGGAAAAGTGGATAATTCAAACCTTCTTTTTCTGCTTTGAATTCTGATAACTTATCGGTGATTTTTTCGTTCTGCTCGATAAAGTGCTCATTCGGGCAAGGGATTCCATATTCTCTGAGTACCTCTTTAGCCTCATATTCGTTTAGAGTTGTAATTCCTTTTTCCGTCATTTTTTCTAGGATTTTTGATTTCATTTGTCAACTCCTCCGTTCGGTTTTTTTCTAAGGAATGACAAAGTTTTAACTGCTTCGTTTATGGTGTCGAATACTGCTAAGTTTTTAACCTTCATAAGCTCTCTCCCCCTTTCAGTATCGGATTTCTTATGAATAAGCCAGGAAGCTACTGGTTTATCATGCCCTTCAAGAAGACTATTCAGTCCGTCTATAGTATCCCCCAAAATCTCCCCATTATCGCCAGGGCTTTCACCCAAAGGAGCGATACTAACGATTCCGTCAACTGAATCGTCCTCTAAGAGTTCATTCATAGCAATACCATAAGCCTCTCCCATACCCTTACTTCCAACCATCATTGCAGGCCATATGTCGATAGGGTTTTTCACATCCAACCATTCGGGAGAAATGGATTCTATTTTTTCGAGAGTGTTTCTAGAAAGATTTCCCATTTTTAACCCGTGTTTTTCTATTGCATCAGCTGCGATTATACCGGCTGCTCCGGTGGTAGTTATTACCGCAACGTTTTCACCTTTCATTTTTGGAAGATTCATTAATCCGTTCATGTAAATTTGCAGTTCTCTGAGGTCATTCACTCTTGTTATTCCAGTTTGTTTGAACACTCCTCCATACACTTTATCCTCCCCCGTCATAGATCCGGTATGCGAAGCCGCCATATCCGCTCCTTTCTTACTTCTTCCAGTTTTTAAAGTAAGAACTGTTTTTTCCTTTGTTGTTTCTCTCGCAAGTTCCATGAACTCTTTACCTCCCTCCAAGCCTTCGACATGAAGAAATATGTGTTCAACTTTCGGATCGTTTTTAAAATACCGCAGGGCATCGACATGATCGATATCGCAAGCATTTCCAATATCGATAGCTTTTCCAAAATAAAATCCTGGAATTCCTCTTAGAAAAAACCCAGTTTGAGAAACTATCCCTACAGTCTCCCATTCTTTCATTTTCCCCCATTTTTCTTCCTCAACCGGAAAAAATGCGGTGGATAACTTGTTATGCACATTTTGAACACCCAAAGTATTAGGTCCAAGGATTCTGACATTTCTTTCTTCTATAACCTCTTCCAACTTTTTCTCCAGAGCTTGGCCCCTTTCACCGGCATCTGAAAATCCTTGCGCTATAATTATTATTGATTTGATGTCTTTGTCTGCACAGTCTTTAACTATGTCTATCACAGGTTCTCTGGGTGTTGAAATAACTGCAAGGTCGATTTCTTTTTCTATCTCAGAGACTCTGCTATAGCATTTCTCCCCCAGAATTTCTTCAGCTTTTGGATTGACAGGGTATATCTCTCCGGAGAATTCTGATTTTAGAATGTTTTCAAAAATGTTGAAAGAAGCTGGTCCTGTCCTTCTACTCGCTCCTACTTGAGCGATACTTTCTGGTTCCAAAAATTTTTCTAAATCCGACATTTTTGTTCACGTTTTGACTTTCCTTTGATTGTTTTGATTAATCTTTTTATCTTAAACAAACTTTCATAATAGTTTGAATATGATTTAATTTTCAAATAAATAAGAAAAGGGGAGAGGGGAGTTTAGAGTTTAACGATTTTTTCAATTTATAGGAGAGATCCTAGGCCGAGATTCTCGAGTTCAAGTCCTACGTCATTGGGAATTTCTCCGCCTCGATTAACAACTCTTTTAATCACTTTAGCAG
>CAYSUV010000250.1:0-2910 GCA_964434275.1 Hadarchaeota archaeon (SeqCode)
ACCCTGCTATGGGCCCGACCTCTCCCTATCTTAGGTACTTAGACGTCAAACACTCAGATGTTTATCAAGAGTTCATGCCTTCTGGTTGGAGTATTGAAGATCCGGTTGACTTATCGATGCTTGAAATTGGGAAGGCTAGTAAGAAAGGAGTATTGGATAAAATAGTGACCTAGCTTTTTTCTATTTTTCTAATTTCTCGTTAATTACTTTACACCACTCTTCTGTTTTCTTTGCCGCTCTCTCTTTGTCCTTTGAAACATCGCTTACAACAAGCTTCCCAACAGGGGTTTGATTGCTCGTTAATTTTTTCATAGCAGAGAATGTGTTTTGTGTTTCATCTGATTCGTTAGTGTTAAAAAAAGCAACTTTGTTTTCGGACAAATCGACTCTTTTGATATAGGTTCTCATAGCAGGGGGTAATTTTCTCGCCCAGACAGGGCAGCCTAAAAACACTAAATCGTAATCGGATGGGGAACACTTCGGAAAATCAATTTCAGTCTCTCCTTCAACCATCGCTTCAATAGCCGATTTTATAAATCCGAATTTTCCAGCACGATCTGTTCTATCTATTATCTCTTCAATATCGGCCTCTAGAAAATTTTTTATTTGTCTTGCAATATAGCGGGTGTTTCCAGTTCTAGAGTAATAAACTACTAAAGAAGTCATGTTATCTCTTTGTTTTTTGTTGTTTTTCTATTAATGATTTTTTGTTATGGGTGTAACAAAAAAGTGTTTCTGGATTTACTTGAGGTACAATATGTTTCTAGTAGAAGCAAGAAGTTAACCTTTGAAACTGGTGGGCCGGAGTTTTCTAGTAATGATGAGTGTACTTTTTATGGTTTTTTTAGTAATTGTAAATTAGAGTGAGTTTAATTTTGTTATGTATTAATAGTGACTGGGATGATAAGCACTTGAAGAGGTAAAATATGGCAAGTTCTGTGAATTTGGACTCTTGCTCGGAAAAGAATGTTCTTGGAAGGCGTATGGTCGGTGCTATTATTGACGTCCTGTTAGTTCTGCTTGTGACCTCTTGGTTATTTTACTTAAGTTATCAGGTAGGTTTGTTCGAACTAGGATTTATTTCTTACATTTTTACGGCAAGCCTGTTTACAGTTCTTTTATTTTCCTATACTTTTCTCGCTGAAGGGTGGATAGGACAAACTCTTGGTAAAATCATTACTAGAATTAAAGTAGTCAGGAAAGATGGGGAAAGTTGTTCCTATAAGGCTTCTCTGTTGAGAAATTTGCTTAGAATATTTCCAGACGGATTGTTCTTCTATATTGTTGGTTTTATTTCTATTATTTTTTCTGAGAAGTATCAGAGATTGGGAGATCATCTTGCTGATACCGTCGTTGTGAAAATTGAGTGATTTTTTGTTATGGGTGTAACAAAAAATTTTGATTGGGTAAATTTATTTGTGTTGTTATGATGAGCATAGATGGAGTTGGATATTTTGGCTGAAGAAGATGAGGAAGAATTAGAAGAAGAGGAAGAAGAAACGGAAGAGATGGAGGAAGAATCGCAAGAACTCGATAACAGTGAAGTTGACGCTGTACCTATGATTCTTTGTTCTGACGATTCTGCTTTGATGGAAATTGAGGGAACTGAAATCAAAGAAAAAGAAGAAAGGAGTTTTCTTTTCTCGACGAGTACTGAAAACCATATGAATTTGAAGTATGTTTGTCCAGAGTGTGGAAGGCACTACTATTACGATATGGAGCAGAAGAGACAAGGATGCTTTATAGCCACTGCCGCTTATGGAACCCCCTTCTCTAAAGAAATTAATGTTCTTCGAAGATTTAGAGATTCATACCTAGTTCATAAAGAGTGGGGACAAAAAATAGTTGACACTTATTACACGGTCTCACCTCCGATAGCTGAGGTTATTGAAAAATCAGACGGCTTAAGAAAGATAATAAGAACCTGCTTGAAACCCCTTATTGAACTATTCAAAGAAAATGAAAAGGACTCTTAGAGATAACAAGTAAAAACTCCCTATTTAACCTAAGGATGAGGGTGACCGTATCAGGATTTTGTAAACTAAGCCGTAGGAGTGATTTGCATTGAAGCCACTCCCGTTGTTTCTTGGTTACCTTGAATTAGCTTCCCTACAGGTACAATATCTTCTGGATCTCCTGCAAGTATCACACGATCGCCACCTTCTAAAACAGTATCACCTCTTGGAGGAATTAGGTCTCCATTTCTAGTTATCATAGCTATAGTGCACAAATCGGGTAAATCCAGTTCTTCAATAGACTTCCCTACCGCCTCAGAATCTCTTGCAACCGTAACCTCTATAACATCTGCTGCCTTGCCACCTAAACTCAACATCCCATAGACTTCAGGGCCAGTGATTGCTTTTTCGAATAGTCCGACTGTCGAGGTTATCGAGCTTATTGTTACATCTGCTCCGACGTCTTCGAACATATCAGCGTGTTTGGTTTCGTTCGCTCTTGCAACTACCCTGGATATTTTGAAGTTTTTTGCAAGGTTGCTCACCATTAGATTCGTTTCATCGTTTGAGGTTAGTGCTGCTAATGCGTCGGCTTTTTCAATTCCTGCATTTTTTAGAACGTCTACATCTGAGCCGCTTCCATGGATTACTAGAGCGTCGAGTTCTGTCGAGAGTTCGTAGGCCCTGTCTTCGTCTTTTTCTATTATTATTGGTTCGTGTCCTGTTCTCATTAGTCGTTTGGCTAGGTTGTATCCTGTTCGTCCTCCTCCTACTATTATCACTTTCATTTTGACACCTGTCTTTTTCTCATTTTTAATACCTTATCTTACTCATTACGAAACTCCTTTTTAAATAGTGTTTCGGTTTTGTTAATAATTTGTTTATATGGGTAGGTTTTCACTTATAAACCAAAGCTAAAACACCCCACAACCCCCTGAAAAATTGTTTAAACCCT
>CAYSUV010000251.1:0-2907 GCA_964434275.1 Hadarchaeota archaeon (SeqCode)
GTCGCGGGGACCAAAACCCCGTATGCTTGACCGCTACACCACGGGGCTACCAAGACAATATTTAATCTATTTGCTTTTTATCCGTAAAACAATTTTTCTAATTATCAAAAAAGTATTCTTACCATTAAGATATAAAGCAAGGGTCTAGCCTTCATAACTAAATCTCGCATTTTACCGTAATAAATTCACAAAAACACCTGAAAACAACGCTATTTTCCTTAAAATCTAAACAATAAATACCTAATTCACATATTGTTTAAACAATTTATTCAAAAATACACAAAAGCTTAAGATTAAAAACACTTCAAATCCTCTTTCGTTATGGGATAAAATGGTAAGAAAGAGAGAAGGACTAATATTAGGGGTCTACTCAGCGAAAGGTGGAGTTGGAAAGACCACAACCGTAGCAAACCTTGGCGCCGGTCTAAGTCAAGAATTAGAAGAGAAAGTCATCATTGTAGAAACTAATATGACCGCCTCCAATCTAGGTTTACACCTAGGAGTACTAGAACCAACTGTAGTGATTCAAGATGTTGCTATGGGAAGAGTAGATGTTGAGGAGTCCATAAGCACTACTGATTACGGTTTTCACTTCATTCCAGGTTCAGTAGCATTTCAAGGTGATATAGGAGAGATAAACTTTAGCGGTATTTTAGATAAACTCAGAAAAAAATACGAAATCATAATTGTAGACTCAGCCCCAGGTTTTGGATTAGAAGTAACAGCAGGTATGAAAGCATGTGATGAACTGATTGTGATAAGCCAACCACGAGTCCCAGCTATAGCCGGAACACTACAAACGTTGAGACGGGCTGACGCTATGAACATTCCCATATTTGGCGTAGTTCTAAACCACATTACCGGCAAAGACTTTGAAATACCAACCTCGGAAATAAAACGAACTCTAGGATGGCCTAATCTTTTTGAGATTCCAGACGATGATGCTGTCCCTATGGCTATACACGATGGTGAGCCAGTAGTTCTACATTCCTCCAATTCACCGGCCGCGAAAGGTTTTAGAAAACTTTCGGGTGGTTTGTTAGAGCACTTGAAAGAGCGTAAAAAAACAGATTCTATTGAGGAGCGTGAAGAAAATTTGACGCCGTTGATGAAGGAGTATGAGGAAGAAACCGGTAAGTATGCGATTTGGGGAGGGGAAGTTACGGACGGTTATAAAAAATGGAGGAGAGAAAGAGAGGATTAAACCTTTTGATAATTAATAATACTTGAAAATACTAGTCTAAATTACTTTTAACTCTCCGTAAAAACTCATTTTTGGATTTGACCGCTTCTTTTTGCATATAATCCGTTGTTTTATCGTCGGCTTTTATTTCTTTTGAAACTTCTTCTTTTTCCACTTCTGTAAGAAAAGCAATCTTTGAATCGACATTCATATTTTTAATCTTTTTAAAAACTTCAATCCCATCCATCTTCGGCATGAGAATATCAAGCAAAATCAGGTCCGGGTTTTCCTCCAACCTTTCTAAAGCCTCTTCTCCATTTCCAGCATTAATCACTTCGTGCCCCTCCGAAAGCAAGAAAGTAGAGGCTAACTCCAAGTAACTAGTATCATCATCAACTATCAATATACGAGCCATACCAAATTAGAATAATAACTTATCTTTAATAAAGAATAATCAAACGAAATAAAACCATCTAAACCCTAAAATAAAGAATATTTCGGCTAATCCTCACCAGAATCCTCCTCTTCCTTCTCTTCTGAAGGAATTATCTTGTCTTTCAACTCATCCAAAGAAATCGGCCGGTCCCCACCTTCTTTGACATCTTTCTCCTCTTCATCCTCTCCAGGCTTTTCCTCCTCATCTTCTGCACCAGGCCTTATTTTACGGCCCAATTCTTCCAGAGAAACCGACCGACTCTCCTTTTCCCCCGCCTGCCTCCTAACATCCACTTCTTCAGATTCTTCCATCTCCCGAACTTTTTCATAAGTCCTCTCCTCATCAGCAGGATGCGCAACCACCCTCATCTCCTCTAACGAAACACCAGGAGACAAAGACTTCAACCTAGAGAGAGAAACCGCAGGCTCCCTACCACCATGCAAATCCTTCAACTTCTCCAAAATCTCCGAACCAGACATATCCCTAAACACACACTCCTCCCCCTCCCTACCCGGATAAGCAGGAGAAACAGAAACAGGCTCAAAAGGACCCTCCGGAACACCACCAGGAAGCAAAACCGGAACCCTACCCAAATCAGCAACCGAAACCGCAGGCTCACCCCCACCACCAACCCCCCCAGACAACCGAGGACTCAAATCAGCCAAACGATCAAGCGAAACCCACGGCCCCCTCTCCCTCAAATACCTCCAATAAAACGCAACCCCACCACCCAAAGCACCAACCGAAGCCAAAACCGCATACAACAAAGCCGAAACCGGCAAATTACCCGGCAAAGGCCCACCACCCGGCGGAACAGTCCCCTCCTTCTCTCCAACCGCCGCAAATATCGAAAAACCTGGAGGTTCAGACCGATAGTAATAATACCCATTATTTTCCCTAAGTCTACTCGTCTCCAACCTACGCCACCTCCCATCCTCCAACCTTAAAAGCTCCAAACTATCCACACCAACACCACTCCCCCTAATCCAAGACTTCTCAATCCTAAACTCCAACCTCGCAGAACTAATCAAATCATCATCAACACCCGTAGAAATCAGGCCGAAATAATCATAAACCACACCTTTAGGAATACCAACATTTTCCGGCAAGGATTCGAATTCTTCCACTGTCAAATCAACGTTGCTAACTAAAGACTCAGGAATATTCTCACCGGTGGAAATAGTCACCATAGTGATAAATGTTCCAAACTCCGAAAAATCTATCTTCGAAACCATATTATCAGATAAAGGACCCAATGAAACAGTTGCCACCTCTTTTCGAGTTATGA
>CAYSUV010000252.1:0-2892 GCA_964434275.1 Hadarchaeota archaeon (SeqCode)
AGGATAATGCGGGTAATGTTGGTGAGAACTCTGCTACCCGGTCTTTCCGTGTGGATGTAACTGCACCGTCGGTGCCATCTTTAAGTTCTCCTTCGGACGGTACGGTTGATGATTCGGCTAGTCAAACTTTTGATTGGTCTGATGTGTCCGATTTGTCAGGGATTAGTTATGAGATATGGGTGGATAATGATTCGGGCTTCAATTCGCCTGAAAATCTTGAAAATGTTTCGAGTAGTCAATATGTGACCTCTTTGTCTGATGATAATTATTCTTGGCGTGTACGCGCTTATGATGGTGCTGGGAATTCCTCGAGTTTTTCATCTTCCTGGACAATTTTAATCGATACTGTTTCTCCGTCTGCTCCGGTTTTGATGTCGCCTGTTGATGGTGAGAATTTGAATGATAATACTCCTAGTCTTGATTGGGGTGTTGTGTCTGAGAATAGTGAGCCGGTGTTTTATCGTGTTCATGTGAGTGATAATTCGAGTTTCCCGGATGATAATTATGATTCGGGTTGGATTGTTGATGATAATTTTCAGGTTCCGAGTGAGATGTTGGAGAATGTGTGGTATTGGCGTGTTCAGGCTAAGGATAATGCGGGTAATGTTGGTGAGAACTCTGCTACCCGGTCTTTCCGTGTGGACGTAACTGCTCCGGCAGCAACTACTTTGAGTTCACCAGCCGATGGATCTGTGGATAACTCGGCGTCTCAGATTTTTGATTGGTCGGATGTGTCTGATCCTTCGGGAGTGACTTACGAGGTTTGGATTGATAACGATTCGAGTTTTGGCTCGCCCGAAAACTTGGAGAATGTTTCTTCGAGTCAGTACTCGTCGGCTCTAGCTGATGATAATTATTCATGGCGCGTTCGCATCTTCGACGGTGCCGGAAATTCTTCAAGCTTCTCTTCAACATGGACAATCCTAATCGATACACAGAATCCTCCAAAACCCGAACTTCGAAACCCTGATAACGGTTCTGCCTTACTAAACCCTTATCCGACCTTTGGATGGGAAGATGTCTCCGATCCTTCAGGGGTAAACTACCGTCTAGTAGTCGACAATAATAATGATTTTTCAACACCTGTTTATGATAAACATGGAATTTCTGATAATACTCATACCACTGAAAACTCTTTACCGTCAGATAATTATTATTGGCGAGTTAAACCCGTCGATGGAGCTGGTAACTCAGGGGAATGGGCAGACTGGTATAAAGTCGAGATTTCACCTAAGGGGCCAGTGCTTAAGTCTCCGGAAAATTATGCTTGTGAGAATGATAATACACCGTTTTTTGAATGGGTTCCTGATCCTACGACAAAGGATGATGTGACGATAAGAATTGATAACGATAATGATATGTCTACTCCACTGTACGAGAATAATTTAGGGAAAGGGCAAGAGAACCATCTTTTACCTGATGAGAATGCTCTTCCTGAGGGAATTTACTATTGGCAAATGGAAGAGACTTCGGATGGTAAATCATCGGTATGGAGATTTAGGATTGATCAGACTTCTCCATCAGTTTCTAATTTAACCGCTCCTGCAGACGGGATTTTGGATAACTCTCGGACATACACTTTCAACTGGACTTCTGTAACCGAAAACTCAAATCCGGTCCGATACTACTTGGAGGTGGATAACGATTCGAGTTATTCTTCTATAGAAAATTCTTGGAACGGCAACAAGACGAGTGTTGAGATTTCACTACCTTTCGACGACAATTTTTCGTGGAGAGTCCGAGCAAGAGACAATGCGGGAAATTGGGGTTCATACTCAGCGTCTTGGACTCTTTTAGTTGATACTGTTAAACCGCGGGCACCTTCTTTGTTATCGCCTGAGAATGGTGTTTCTGATAATTCGAGTTCTTGGGTGTTTGGTTGGGAGAATTTGGATTCTGCGGAGAATTCTGTTCCGGTGTCTTATCATATACAGATTGATAATGATTTAGGTTTTGGTTCGGTGGTCGGGGAGAATTCTTGGCAGGTTGATAATTCTTTCTCGACTACGCTTCCGGATGATGTTTTGTATTGGCGTGTTAGGGCTCGGGACAATGCGGGAAATGTTGGAGCGTGGTCTGATGTTAGAGAAATTACTGTAGATACCACATCTCCTCCGGCACCTTCTCTTAACCAACCTGCGGATGGTAATACAGTTAGTAACACAACTCAAACTTTCGGATGGGAGAATATCGATTCCCAAGAGAATACAGTACCTCTAATGTATCACTTACAAATAGCAACGAACGATACTTTCGCTAGTATTTATCAGGAAGATTCATGGTGGGTTGACAATACCTATACTTTCGATTTGGAGAATAATGATAATTATTACTGGCGCGTTAGAGGTAGAGACAACGCTGGTAATATAGGGTCATGGTCTGATAATTATAGGTTAGTTCTTTTGTCTAACCCGACCGAGCCAAACCTTACAAATCCAGTGGATGGTGAAGATGTTGGTGACAATACTCCGAACTTAGAATGGAATCCAGCTATCAACGTGGAGAACCATAGGGTTTTAGTCGATGATAATTCAAGCTTCTCATCGCCAGTTGAAAATACTATTCTAGCTGTTGCAGATGATAATTACGTTTCAAGCTATTTGTCAGATGGTGAATATTACTGGAAGATTATAGCGATAAATTCAGTCGGGGAAAATGAGTCGGATACTTACTCTTTCACTATTGATACTGTTCCACCTACGATTTCTGGTCCTTCTGCTTCAAAAATAGATTCAAGTTCGGCTACCATAACTTGGTCCACTGACGAGAAGGCGGATAGCACAGTTTTATTTAGAAAGTCAGGATCTTCTTCTTTTAACTCAGTTTCTAGTACAACTTTGGTAACTTCTCATTCTGTAAAATTAACTGGTCTACAGTCAAGCACCGTATATC
>CAYSUV010000253.1:0-2890 GCA_964434275.1 Hadarchaeota archaeon (SeqCode)
ATGAGATCGTTGAGATGGATGTCCTTAAGGACTACATACTGGACACTACCGTTTACAACCTGTCGGATACCTTCTGGGATTTCTTCTTCGATAACTACCGGCAGTACATGGACGGTGAGATAAGTTTGCTAAGGGGGGATGAACTCCAAGAAGAGGTTGACAGTTTCTCATGGTACCACATATTTGTGGATGTTGACGGGTACCAAGACTCTATTAACGAGGAGCTGGATGTCGGCGAGGGTCTGAATTCGGGCGAGGAGGAGGGGCTGAGGATACTTAGGGAGAGGATTCAGAATGACGAGACAGGGAATTTCTACACTTCCGACTCCGATGGAATAAGGGCACGAGCAGAGGAATTCCAGCAGAACGAAGAGAGGATACAGTTCTCTCTGCAGTTTCTCACAGACTTTCTAGTCTTTCTATACGACTCCCCTTCTGATGAGTTGAGGAGGAGATTCCAGAGTGAGTTTGAGGACATTCGCGAAGAACTACAGAGAAATACGGTGGGTCAGGTCAGGGACTCCTTGGTGGAGTACATCGATCAATTCCTCTCGAGGTACTTGAGCCTCGTGGAGAAGGCCGTAACGCTCCATGTGTTTTCCGATGATAGGTAGTTTCTTCAATCGTTTGTCCATGTTTTGGAGATAGCTGAAAGGATATGTAGTGCCTAAACTTCTCACAATGCTCTAAAAATTCAATAGGAGTCGGCAGCAAAGAAGTAGAGGGGGGATATAACGTGAGTCCCGATGTAGCCGAGCGCCACAACTCTCGGAGTTTCCTACGGGTTGATGGTCTATAGTGGGTGTGTGAGGTCTGTAACACCGAGATACTTATATTTTAAGTTTTGAGTTTATAGACTGTAGGGGGTAGAGGATGCTGAGTCACGGTTTTTCATTTTTAACATGAGTCGTTTGCTAGGAGGTTGTTGAGATGAAAGATGGGATAGGTTCAGGGAAAGGAGTTGCGGACTTTTCGGACAGACCTGAGAATGTTTCTGGGGCAGATGGCAGAGCGGGGTATATAAAAGACCCATCCGGGCACGAACTCCGGAAATCGATGGGAGACCTGTACGATTCGGTGCAACGGAGCCGCACCGGCGGAGGGTTCTCCACTACAGTACCGGAAATAGAGACTAAAAAGGACGAACTGAGTGTTCTTGACAGTTTCGATCCCTCCGAACTCTCTCCGAGAGGGGCCAGTTTTCTTCTGGAAAGAACAAACAGGGCGTTGGAGCCGCAGGAGGTCCTGTCCCATTTCAAGGAAATTGCTGGCAAGTACGGTCTGGACCTGGAGTTTGACGCCCACGGCCAGTACGAGATCAGAACAGAAGAAGAGCTTGACGAGCTCGCAGGGCACTGGGTCGACGAGTACGGGGAGGAGTGGCTCCGGAGGAACGTTCCTGAAGAAAATAGAGATATTTATAAGGAGGGGGAGCTGGAGGAGGTCGGAAAGGAGAGGATAAGGAAGTACTCCCTCAACACTTCGGAAACCCCGGACTTCTTCTCAGTAGTCCCAAAACAGACTGAGCCCCAGACCGCTGCCGGGAAGCTCGAACAGAAGGCCGCGGACTTTATAGACGAGCACCAAGGAGGCGTGGCGACAGGCACGGCACTTCTATACCTGGCCGGTGGAGCCGTGGCCGCGACGACGATAGGCTTCTCTCTGATGGACCAGGACGGCGACGGCCTGAGCAACTATGAGGAGTGGTTCGGAAATAGTGATTGGAACAACCCGGACACGGATGGAGACGGGGTTGACGACGGGACTGAGGTAAGGAAAGGGCTGTATCCTGCTGATTCCGACACGGACAGGGACGGTCTCTCCGATGGAGAAGAGCTGGATCTAGGGACGGACCCCAACGATCGGGACACGGACGGCGACGGCCTCCGAGACGATAAGGAGGTTAACGAATGCGGCTCGGACCCCCTCTTGAAGGACACCAGCGGCGACGGCCTCCAGGATAAAAAGGCGGTGAACCTGGGGCTGGACCCGACCGTGAAGCACCCTAGTCTGGCCTACGCGGTCGAGAAGGGCCTGTCTAAAGATACTATTAACAACCTCAAGGAACTTGACAACAGGGACTTAAACTCTGGGTTCGGCTCCCTGGTTGATGAGCTGGGAAGGCTGGGGAAGAACAAGCAGAAGTCCTTCTCCGAGCTGGTGGCGAAGAGCGAGGACATAACGTCCAGGGAGAATCACCAGATCCACTACCTTCTTGACCTCCCCGAGGAAAAGCACGCGGAGCTCGTGGAAAACGACCTCCTGTACGACTTTAACTTGGACGACGACTACGCCCTGAACTGGTTCGAGTCCAACGTCTCCAACACGGACCCCCAGGACCCGAACAGGAGGTACGCCATTTCAGTTACTATGATAAGTGATCGTACCATTCCTCAAGATATGATCCTAAGTGATCTGAAATTTTCAGGGCACCCAGGAGGTAGGCGTTGGAAACTTGGTGGTGGTACTACTCACCAGAAGTTGGCAGACGTGATAGACGAAGTGGATTCCGTGGACGATAAAAACGACCTGGTCTACATTTCCCTTTTGGGCCACGGGAGCACTTCGGAGTTCAAGCTCAGCGACGGCTGGATCTCCTATCCCGAGCTGGACAGCCTGCTCGACCCACTTGAATCAAAAGTTCTCCTGGTCAACGAGTCCTGTTATTCAGGAGCCAGCATCCCCCACCTCTCGGATCCGGACAGGGTCGTAATCACGTCAGTATCGAGCGACCAACTTACCAATTTACAGTTCCGTACAGGTTATTCTATAGCCCGTCCGGGTATTTCAGTAAAAGAGGCCTTCCTTTCCGGCGGAAACCGTTCAATAGACTCGGAAGACGGCCCGCAGATATCCAACCCCTCCCTCGCAGACGAGATCTACCTGTACC
>CAYSUV010000254.1:0-2868 GCA_964434275.1 Hadarchaeota archaeon (SeqCode)
TACGACGGTACTCGCCGTATTTATCTTCCGGAGAAAACTTCGCTGGATGAGGAGAAGACGTATTCCCCCCACATTCCGGACATTCTACCTGGACTGTATACCTACCGCAATTCTTACACTTCTTCATTTTCAAATTATTCCTCTTTTTCAGTATAGAATTCTCCTGAACCACCATCTTCCTCCACAATTTCAATCGCAAAGTCAGCAACATCCCTTAGCACAGACTCAGCTTCTTTATAGGACGGAGCTGTTACCTCGATAGAATAAGTTGGAGCTCCAATATAACTAATATCCACTTTAACATCAGAACCAGAATTAGCTTCTCTCGCCTTTTGAAGCGCATCACTTATAACTTCGACACCATTCTTGCTCAAAGTTCTCAAATCCACAAACCCCTTAACATCAACTATCGGCGGTTCAACGCTCGTCTCGATCAACTCCATAAGAACATCTAACCACTCGTCACTAACATCAAGATCCTCCTCCAAAACCTCCCTCCCTTTCCTAGCCGCTTCTTCAAAAACAGAATAGATTTCGCCAGACTCATCTTGAAGAGGAAATCCAATCTTCTCATAGGCAGTATCAAGGTCTTCACCAACTCTTTTCGCAGCTTGATCCAGCAATTTTTCAGCTTTTCTAGCACGCTTCCACTGCTCTGATTTCCAACTTCTCTGACTATCCTTTACCCGCCGAATAGACAAATCAATATGTCCCTTATCTTCATCAACATCCAGAACCTTACAAACAGTTTTCTGCCCTTCTTTAACATGTCGTCTAATGTTTTTTATCCAACCTGAAGCAATTTCAGAAATATGAACCATGCCGACTTTCCCATCATACTCATCCAACTCTAGATAAGCACCCTGATCAAAAACATCATCAACCGTACACATAACTAACTCGTTCTTCTCAGGCCAATCCCACCTCCGTCGCACCATCGATAATCACCCCACTATCTCAACTATTTTAGTGTTAATATCAGCCTTACCACCGGTCGGTGTTGCCAATGTTTTGCCACAAACTTCACAGTTCACTTCAGTACTCGCATGACTATACACAACTTGCTTATTATCACAATCCACACATTGAACTCTTACAAAACAAGGAGCCTGAGAATCTACTTTAACCATTTCACTCACCTATTTGAAGATTTGTAGTCCTAGGACCTGTTCTCACTTGCTTTTTTCCACACTCCGAACATTCTAAAATTATCACTGCTTTATCGGACACTTTCGGACCGCCTTTTTGCTTTGGCCTTGGCTGCCCTCCGTAACCCTTCTTAACTCTTCTGAACTGCCGTTGTCCCCATTTGTTTTCGCTTGGCTGTCCTGAACTTTCCTTGCTGACTTTGTGTTCTGTATGAGCATTACAGTTAGGACAGTGTGTCCTTATCTTCTTCGGGTATTTCATTATACATCTCTCCTACTTTTCTATGGTGAAAGAGTTTAGTTTAAGAGTTTTAGCATTTTCCCTTATTACCATCCTCTTTTAACTTGAACTCTTTTAGCAAGGCCTTGTCCTACCAAAAGTTCAGCTGATCTTTGAGGCAGGTTCGCAATATCCCCATTTTTAAAAGGACCATAATAGTTTAGGTCTGAGGCCGCTATTGGTTCCGGGATATCTTTCAATAACATTATTGAAATGTTCGATATTTCTTTTGGTGGTTTTAGTTCTAGTTCTCCCTCAATTACTGGTCTTATTAGTTTTTCTTGCAAGTTTTCCAATTGTTTTTTAATTTCGTCGAACGCTTGTCTCTCCTCTTCTAATAGTCGTTTTCTTTCTTCCTCAAATAAGGTGTTTGTAATTTTTAGAATGCGGATAAGGTAAACTTCCTGAACCATTGATAAAACATGTTTGAACTCTTCTTCAAGAAGTTCACGTCGAAGATCTTCACTTTCTCTAATTTCTCTTCTCACTTCTCCTGCAAAATTTCCACATTTCTCATAAAAATCTTCAGGCAAGTCAGACAATCCTCTCTCACTCTTCTCACTCAGCCAAACATTTTCAATATCTGAAAGCTCGAAATCCTCCAAAAATCATCCCTCCTCCAAAAAATTCGGGACAGTTTCATCGAAAGAAAAATTATCAATATCTCTTATCTCCACACACTTTCTACTTACTGTAGAGTGTAAGGAAGAAGGAACCCTCAAAATCCTTTTCTTATCAATAGTAACCTTCCCGTCAGTATATTCCGCATTCAAACGAGTCAAAAAATCTAACAATCTCTTGTAATACTTAGGGCCGACTCCTTGAATTTCATCTTTAATCTTCTCCAACTTCCCTTCCTTTATCCAACTCAGAACCTTTTCCTTATTTTTCAAAAGATTATTACCAGCCTTACCCCCAATACCATTTTCAGACAAATCATTCTCAGTCATATTCTTAAAGGTTCGAAAAGTCCTCTCTCTAAAAACTTGAGGATACCCCATCGTCAAAGAAACATCAGCCGGGACAATATTACCAGTTACATATTCAACAATTTGAGACCGCCCTGCCTGCCCCATTTCCATTATCGAATCATCAGAAACTCTAATGTGAAACCCCCTTCCAGAATAAACGTAAGAAATATTATCCAACCCCAAATCAGAACTTAAAGTCTCACCAAACTCAGCAGTTGTTTGCCTAGCATCCTCCAAGCAAAGCTCACAAACATTCCCCCCAGTACAATCACACCGTTTGAAAGGAAGATCCTTAGCATCGATATCAAAAGCCAACTCAGATTTCAACCACTTTTTCCTACTAGACGGCCTCTCATAAAGCGCAACACTGCTATAAACAGCATAAGGAGCATTATCCTTCAAAAAATCAGATAACTCGTCCGGAGTCATAAACTGATTATAACGATCACTTGGACCTGTTCCATCATGA
>CAYSUV010000255.1:0-2865 GCA_964434275.1 Hadarchaeota archaeon (SeqCode)
CACCAGGAGCCCCCAACGAGCCAGACAAATCATCAACAAGACACCAAGACCCAGGAGCTAAAATTGTAACAGACCATGAATCTATCTCTAGCAAACCAGCAGCAGGAGCACTCAAAGATCCTGACCACTCATCAACCAAAGACCAACCAACACCAGGAGCCCCCAACGAGCCAGACCAATCATCAACAAGACCCCAAGACCCAGGAGCTAAAATTTTAACAGACCATGAATCTATCTCTCGCCATCCAGCAGCAGGAGAACCCAAAGATCCTGACCAATCATCAACCAAAGACCAACCAACACCAGGAGCCCCCAACGAGCCAGACCAAGATTCGATCTCGTGCCACTTGTAAGGATTATGTACAAAACCATTCTGCCACCGTAAGAAAGGATATCCATCGTTATTATCCTGATTTATACCCCATATATTCTCGAAATCCCAACCAACATCCGTGAATGTGGATTGATTTACCATCTCAGTTGTGGATTTAGCATAAATATTCGCAAGATCCCCATTACTATAATCCTCCAAGCTCGAACCACAAATCTCGTTATCCCAGAAAGAATTACTACCACTCGAGGTGGCACCCCCAAAGAAACCCCCTACCTTACTGTTGCCGTCTAAACTAACTGCAGAATAACAATTATTAACACTATGTTCATTCATCCCTACAAAACCCCCCACAATATCATTGGCATTCACACTGCCAACCGCATAAGAGTTAGAAACAGAAGACGTATTCTTACCGACAAGACCGCCGACAAAATTATCGCCACTCACACTCCCACTCACATAAGAACGACGAACAAAAACACCATTCTTACCAAGAAGACCACCAACAAAATTCCTACCGATTATATTCTCCCCCACAAGCCCAACATTATCAACCGCATAAACACCACTAGCATACCCAAACAACCCAACATAATCCTCACCCGGCCTATTTATGTACAAATTCTCAACCACATGATTATTCCCATAAAACCACCCATCAAAACCAGCAAAACCATCCCCCACCGGATCAAAACCCTCCCCAGAATTCCAATTCCGAGTATCACTAGCATCAATATAACCAACCAACTTGTAATCATTATCCAAATCATACTTCATCCACTGCAATTCCTGAACATTATCAATCTCATAAACCCCCTCAGAACTATTCCAATTTGGCTCATGAACCGTTCTATCGTTAATCATACCCTTCTGCCATTCCAAAAATGGATAGCCACCATTATTTTCAGGATTAATTCCCCAGATATCCTCATCACTCGAGTCATCGTAGGGATCCTCACTAAAATCCCAAGCCGAAGACAGGCCATCAGACCAATTCGTGTCAGTGTAAGTTCTAACATTTTTCATTTTTTCAGTAGTCTTGCCGGTTCCATCCCCACTTGAAGATTGGCCAGAAACCTCGTTATCCCAGAAAGAGTCATCATAACCTGAGCCGATTCCCGAAAGACCCCCTACATTAGCGCTACCGCTTAAAACGGCTGTGGAATAACAATTAGAAATGCTCCCACTACTCGAATCGCCGATTAGACCACCCACAATATCATTGGCATTCACACTGCCAACCGCATAAGAGTTAGAAACAGAAGACGTATTCTTACCGACAAGACCGCCGACAAAATTATCGCCACTCACACTCCCACTCACATAAGAACGACGAACAAAAACACCATTCTTACCAAGAAGACCACCAACAAAATTCCTACCGATTATATTCTCCCCCACAAGCCCAACATTATCAACCGCATAAACACCACTAGCATACCCAAACAACCCAACATAATCCTCACCCGGCCTATTTATGTACAAATTCTCAACCACATGATTATTCCCATAAAACCACCCATGAAAACTATCAGAACCATCACCAACCGGATCAAAACCATCTCCGCTGTTCCAGTTTTCTGTTGTTGTTGCGTTAATATTATCAATAAGCTCATAATGTGCTCCTGTCCTGTCATTCATTTTTTGCAAGTGGGAAAGGTTTGAAATCCGGTAAGGGTTGCTAGAAGTTCCATTTCCGCCAGCAAAAGAGGGTTGCGGGTGCGGGGTTTGTTCATTAAACTGTAAGTACGGGTAAGTGTAACCTTCATTAATACTCCAAGTGCTTGAAAAATCCCAACCAGAATCCGTAAAGGTGGATTTAGTGACCATCTCACTCGTGGACTTGGCAAAAACATTCTCAAGATTCCCATCACTTCCCGAGTCCTGATCTTGGTTGCAGACTTCGTTGTCCCAAAAACTATTCTCATAAGACCCACTAACATGAGAACCGACGAAACCACCCACATACATGGAGCCGGTCACGTTCTCAGCGGCAGAATGACAATTATTAATACTACCATTATTATTCCACCCGACCAGACCACCAACCTTATCACCACTGCTAGTCACATTCTCGGCGGTAGAATAACAATTATTAACACTACCATCATTCCGCCCGACCAGACCACCAACATTATTATTACTGCCAGTCACACTGCCGGTCACATAACAATTATCAACACTATCATAGTTAAACCCGACCAGACCACCAACATAATCACTACTTCCAGTCACACTGCCGGTCACATAACAATTATTAACACTACCCCAAGGATTATACCCGACCAGACCACCAACACGCTCATTACCAGTTGTGTTTTCATTCACGAGTCCGACATTCTCAATCACAGCTCCAGAATCAGTACAACCGAACAAACCAATATAATCAGTGCTGCCGCGATCGATGTACAAGTTCTCGATCACATAACCATTACCATTAAAGGATCCAACAAAGTTATTGCTGCTGTCTCCGATTGGATCAAAACCATCTCCGCTGTTCCAGTTTTCTGTTGTTGTTGCGTTAATATTAT
>CAYSUV010000256.1:0-2844 GCA_964434275.1 Hadarchaeota archaeon (SeqCode)
CTATTATTGCGATTATTGGTAGTATTATTAGGTTCATTGGTGAGAATATTGTTTCAGTTACTGGGATGGTGCTGTCTATCAAACCTTGTTGGACCCAACTTTGGATTGATTGTTGAGTACTCATCATCAGAGGTGCTGAAGCTGCTAGTCCTCCGTGCCATACGAGCGCTGTGCCATAAACAGCAGCGCAAAGTATTCGATAGTCGACACCTTTAACTCGCTTTGCGAGCTGATAGGCAAATATTCCTGCTGGTATTAAAAGCCCCCAATTGATGTATACAAGGATAAGCCCTACAATGGTTGAAAGTAGGTACACCATCCGAGGTGTCTTGACTTTGTCTGCTATCCTGTTTAAGGCTCTAACTGTTACATCGGCGGTGCCTATGCAGTAGGCTAGCACGACGATGAGCACCATCTGCATTGTAAAGTCCAGCATCATCCAGAATCCGTCGAACCAAGATGTTACTATTTTTACTGGACCTGCACCGGATATTAGATAGGAGAACCCTGCTGCAAGAATAGTTAGGATTATTGCTAGTGTAAAGGCAGTCGGTAGATATTTCTGGAATTTGTCGGCAAAAGCCTTGCCTACAGATTCTAATCCCATCGTCTAATTGTTTAAGATATGTTTTTTAAATGTTTTTCGATTAAAACCAAAAATTAAGCTCTCCAACGCCTCTTTGTTAGTTTAGCTCTTTAGTATTACAATATTTTCAAAAAAGATTGTTATTTATTACTTAAAGCTAAATTAAGAGGTAAAAAATTTCTCTATACAGAAAATTGTATTTAGAAATAACTAAATTCAAAAGGAAAAAACTCTAATTATTAGAACTGCTAAACGCAAGTTATAATCTTTCAAATAATAGGCCGCAAAGTAACTATTAAATAACTACTTCAAGTCCTCCAAACACTCTAAAGCTAAACCCGCATGGACCAGCGAAGGTCCTCCACCCATGAGGATGGCTACCCGTGTAGCTTCTATAATCTCATCTTTCGTAGCTCCTGTTTCGTCAGCGTCTTTAATATGATGGGCTATACAATCTTCACATTTCTGATTTACTTCTATCTCAAACTGTGTTTTGACCAGATTTCTGTCTTTCTTTCAGCTACGGATTCTCTCGGGTCAATTACTGCTTGGATATGGGCATTGTCCCAATCGTCGTTTTCGTCGAGTTTCAGGTAGCTGTGCTATAAGAGGGCTTATCGTCCCACATCTGCAAATTGCAACAGCCAGTTCTTTTTTAGACATTTAAAACTCCTAGTTGATTCATTTATAGGAAAGTTTTCACTCCTAAATGCTTGGTGTTAAGTTTTTCTACGCAGAGAGTGTTTTTCTTTTCGACTTAAGGCTATGTAAACACCCCGGCGGGTTGGGAGATGTCACTTGCGGATTTAATCCTGGATAAGAATAAATTAATTAAAAAAGAAATGTTTTTGGTAAAACTTCTGACTAAGGTTTCTAGTTTTACAATTTTTCGACTTTTACGGCTCTTGGCCCTTTATCTCCTTCTTCCTGTTCAAATTCCACTTCGTCGTCTTCATTCAAAGAACCGGATTCAATATCACTCGCATGAACAAAGAGATCCTCATCTCCTTCGTCAGGCTCTATAAAGCCGTAATTTTTCCTACGATCGAAAAACTTTACTGTTCCTTTCATTTATTACACCTCCTGGTTTACTGACACAAATAGTATAACAAACTATTTCCAAAAGATTTTGAAAAAACAGCCGTCTCTAAATTTGTGTAACAGAATACTCCTTTTCTTCTCGAACTAAGTTTTAATTTATCGCATATAAGTATTATTATTTCTAATAGAGGTTGAAAATATCTTTGTCTACCAAATCGAGCTGATAATTTTCCAAATTATTTCCGAAAAACGATATTTAGGATTCTAATGGTAGATTCAATTCTTCTACCAGTTCTTTATACCTGTTCCGAACCGTAACCTCTGTCACGTCTGCTGCTTCTGCGGTTTCTCTTTGAGTTCTTCTCTCTCCCCCCGCCAAAGCTGCTATGTAGATCGCAGCTGCAGCAGTTCCGGTCGGACTCTTGCCGGAGGTAAGCTTTTTCTCTTGAGCCTTCCTTATAATCTTAATAGCTTTTACCCGAATCTCTCCCGAAACACCAATCTCACTCCCAAATCTAGCAATATATCTCACAGGATCAGTAGGTGACAAATGAATATCTAACTCACGTGTAAGAAACCGATAAGTTTTCCTTATTTCACCCTTATCCACATTACTAGCCTCCGTAACCTCCTCCAAAGTCCTAGGCACATCAGCCTCTCGACAAGCCGCATAAAGAGCCGCCGTAGCACAACCCTCCATCGACCTCCCCCTAATAAGGCCCTTGTTAACCGCCTCTCTGTAAATCTTCGACGCGATCTCTTGCACATTTTTCGCCAGCCCCAAATGCGAAGACATCCGATTAATCTCAGAAAGCGAAAAAGCCAAATTACGGTCCTTAGAATCCGTTACCCTCCCCCTCTTATGCCACTTCCTCAACCGATACACTTTCCGCCTTCTCTCCGGAGAAAGCTTATTACCCTTCGCATCCCGATTCTTATAATCTATCTGAGTAGAAAGCCCCTTATCATGAATCGTTTCCGTCGAAGGCGGCCCTCCCCTACTTTTCTCCTCCCTTTGTTTCTGATCGAAAGCCCTCCATTCAGGCCCTCTATCTTTAATATTCTCTTTTACTATTCTCCCACAGTTATCACAAATCTCAATTCCTCTCTTGTAGTCTCTAACCACCGAGTTTTTTTCACAAGTGGGGCATTTCTTTGTAAGTTTCTCTTTTCTATCTTTCTTTGCAGTTTCTTTAGCCATGTTCTCACCATATGTA
>CAYSUV010000257.1:0-2817 GCA_964434275.1 Hadarchaeota archaeon (SeqCode)
GTGGAAGCCTTTGAAAATGAGAGCGTTGTTAGATTTGAGGGCCAGTGTCCCGTTTGTTTGAACACTTCTTTTAGAATGGTAGATGGCGGAGTGGGTTGTATGGTTTGTGGATCAAAGTTTGATGAAAACTTGGACTTGGTTGAAAAAGGTAATCGCTTGCAAGGGGATTGGTTCGAAAAACACTTTGAAGAATTGAAAGAAATAAAAGAGGAGTACGTGAACAGGGCCGATGAGCTTAACGATACTGTTGACAAAATACTTGATGATCCTAGTTAGCTTTTAAATAGTTGATTTTTGGAATTTTTAACCGACAAGTCCGAAATGGTGAATCCTGATATGGAGAAAGATGAAAAACCAGAAAAAATAGTTTCAAGGAATCCAGCGACTCTTGAAATAAACAAAGAAATAGAGACAACTTCACCCGAAAAAGTCCAAAAGGTAGTTGAGACTGCTAGGGAAGGATACAAAAAATGGAAAGATGTGCCTGTCGAGGAACGGATAAATAATTTACGAGAGTTACGAGAATTGCTCCTAGAGAAAAAACAAGAACTTGCTTCTATTGTCTCTTCTGAGACTGGAAAACCGAAAGGTGAAGCTATCTTAACAGAACTCCCTCCCGTTCTTGACGCTATTCGTTTCATTGAGAAAAACGGTGTGAGTATTTTAGAAGAAAATATATCCCTTGGCTATCTAAACTTTCTGGATAGGAAAAGTACTGTTTTTCGTGAACCTGTAGGCGTCGTAGGTCTGATAACACCTTGGAACTATCCGTTAGGAATACCAGGATCCGAACTAGTATCATCCTTATTCGCCGGGAATAGCATCGTTCTAAAACCAGCCGAACAAACCACGCTTACGGGACTAAAGATTGGAGAACTTTTGGAGGAAGCTGGTTTCCCGAATGATGTGTTTCACATAATTCCAGGATGGGGAGACATAACTGGACAAGCCTTGGTAGAATCAGATATTGATCATATTAGTTTTACCGGCAGTACTAAGGTTGGAAAATCTATACAAAAAACGGCTCTTTCCAATCAAACAAGTACCCATTTAGAGCTTGGAGGTTCTGATCCTGCCGTAGTTCTTGAGGATGCCGACCTAGAACTGGCATCTGACGGGATAGTCTGGGCAAGATTCGCCAATGCTGGACAGACCTGCACTGCTGTCAAACGAGTTTTCCCGGTAGAATCTGTAGAACAAAAGCTGAGAGATCTGATAGTGAAAAAAGTAAAAAAGTTAAGGGTTGGTTATGGAAAAGAAGAAATCTTCGATATCGGGCCTTTAATCAACAGAGACGGGTTAGAAAAAATAAAATCACAAGTTCAAAAATCTGTGGAAATGGGAGCTCAGATTCTAGTTGGTGGAAAAGAAATCGAAGACATGCCAGGTTTCTTTTTTGAACCTACAGTGCTTACCGATGTTTCCAGAGATATGCCTGTTATGAAAGAGGAGACTTTTGGTCCTGTTCTTCCAATTATGCCAGTGAAGGACAAAGAAGAAGCTGTTGAAATGGCGAATGACACTAATTACGGATTGACAGCCAGTGTTTGGACTAGAAATGTAGAACTTGGAAAAAAGTTAGCCCGAAAAATAGATGCTGGTACGGTTACTATAAACGACCATGCATATACCTATGGTCTGAACGCGACTCCTTGGGGTGGTTTTAAAGATAGTGGAATCGGTCGTTCTCATGGAAAATGGGGCATTGAAGAAGTGACTAAAATTAAGCATGTTCACACCGCCAAGGGTGAAAAAATTCCCAAAGGTTCAAGATTCAAAGATCCTTGGTGGTTCCCTTATTCTGAGGATTTTGAAGAAGTTATGGAAAAAGGATTAGATGCTATGTATGAAGGAAAGATGAAAAAAAGAATAAAAAACATTATCTCAATCATTCAAGAAATCATGAAAAGCGGAAGAAAACCTTTCTGAACGAAACTAGAAATTATTTTTTGTAATTCTATATGGAACCTAACCCCATTTTAAATTAAAACCGTTAATCTGGAATTTACATTCAACTAACCTTTTAAATTTCTTAAAAATCGGAACTACTCTGTAAAATCAAGAATAAAAAGAATAATAAACAAAATATACCATTTCAACCTATTGAGAGGGTGATTTTGAAAATCCTGTATATTGATGATGAGCCAGACATTCTTGAACAAGCAAAAATTTTTCTAGAAAAAGCAGACGATAGATTCAACGTTAGAACCTCCCTATCAGGAGAAAAAGCATTAGAATTAATTGAAGGAGACGAAGACTTCTCGATTATCGTATCTGACTATAAGATGACTGGTATGGATGGACTTGAAGTTCTTAAAAAATTAAGAGAAAAAGGTGTAGAAATTCCATTTATCTTTCTGACAGGGAAAGGAAACAGAGATATAGCTAAAAAGGCTCTAAATTCTGGAGCTGATGAATACATCCAAAAAAAAGGTTCTCCGAGAAAACTTTACGACAACCTCAGCAAAACTATGCAGGAAATAATAAAAAAAACAAAATAAGCCGGACAAGAAGAACCCAAAAAAGTAAAACAAGGACTGTCAGAAAAATCAAAAGTTCTGAAGAGAGGAATAATAAATACTCTACAACCCTCTAATCACTTGAAAATTAAGATTTTATTACTGGACAAGCTAGAAATACAAGGATAACATGGACAAAGATTCCCAGAAAAATGAAAACGGCATGTCGCATCAAAAGATGTTAAAAGATTTCAGAAAAAGATTCATAATTTCAATAATTGTAACAATACCAATACTATTACTTTCACCCCAACTCCAAACTTGGCTAAACTTCAGATTCACTTTCATAGGGCGTAAC
>CAYSUV010000258.1:0-2805 GCA_964434275.1 Hadarchaeota archaeon (SeqCode)
GCTGGAAAGAGAGTCGGTGGACAAATGGAAGATGGAATATAGTGATTAAGGGGGAACTTGAATCTCTTTTACCAGGGTTTAGTTTTGAAGAAGAAATTACAAACGTAGAAGTGGATGGAGCAGAAATTGAAGGAGAGTTTTTAAAATTCGTGGGAGACGTAGCAGAGAAAGGCGAAGGAAATCTGTATCTGAATAAGGAGACTAACAAGGACCTGATCTCGAATTAAAATAGCTTGTTTTTAGCATTTTTACACCCTAGCAAGTAATATCAAAAAATTTATGAGAATTAGAAAGGGATTACTCTGCGGAGCTTAGTTAAAAATTTGAAAAAAGTCTGAGGTGAGAAAGATTATTAGCATAAACGAAAACGCGCTCGAAATTATTAACCAGATGATAGAGGATCAAGAAAAACTCAGTATAAACACTATCGAACTAGATAACGGTACTACAGTAGTTGACGCAGGAGCAAAAGAACGAGGAGGATACAAAGCAGGAAAATATTTTGCAGAAGTATGTTTGGCCGGATTAGGAGAAGTACAATTCACTATGGAGAAAAGACCTAAAGTTCAAGTGCAAGTTGATAATGCGATTAAAGCTTGTATGGCATCTCAGTATGCCGGATGGTCGATAGAGACTGAGGAGTATTATGCTATGGGGGCCGGTCCTGCTAGGGCTTTGTCTAGAGTAGAGGAATTGTTTGATGAGTTGGATTATGAGGAGAAGGCGGATGTTGCGGTTTTGACTTTGGAGACCGGGGAGATTCCTGGTGAGGAAGTAGCTGATTATATTGCTGATGAGTGTGGTGTTAGTCCTGCTGATCTTTATTTATTGGTGGCGCCGACTGCTAGTATAGCGGGTAGTGTTCAGGTTTCTGCTAGGGTCGTGGAGACAGGGATACATAAATTGCATACACTCGGTTTCGAAATTAGCACTATTAAGACGGGAATTGGCAGTGCTCCGATTGCTCCTGTAGCGGGAAGTGATTTGGAAGCGATGGGTAAAACGAACGATTGTACTCTTTACGGAGGTAATACTGTTTACTTTGTGGAGGCTGAAGATTCTGAGATAGAAGAAGTGATTGATGAAGTACCGTCAAACGCATCAGAAGACTATGGTTCTCCTTTCATAGAAGTGTTTGAAGAGTATGATAGAGATTTCTTCAAAATTGATAGAAAGTTGTTTTCCCCAGCCAGGATTACGATTAACAATATGAAAACTGGCGCTGTTTACAAAGCCGGAGAAATAAACGAAAAGGTTCTCAAAGAATCGCTTGAAATATAGATGATTGGTTTAATCTGGTTACATCAGTTGGATAAAGAAGTTGTAAAAATAAGGACTTGCTCGATATAGGAGATAAGTTAAATGAAAGGATTGTCAGAGTCGTTGAAAAAGAAGAGGGAACCGGACTGGGATTACGAGTCAGGGAAAATATTCTCCTCAATGTGTACAAACCCTTTAGAGGATGCATGGAAAGCTTACGAGTTTTACAAAGACGCAAATGCTTTGGATACCGATGTTTTCCCCAGTGTGAAGGAGTTACAAAGAGAAGTGATTGAAAAGATTGGAGAACTTTTTTCTCTACCCGACGCGAACGGTTATGTTAGTTCAGGAGGAACTGAAGGGAACATCGTAGCTTTTTGGATAGGGAGAAAATTAAAAGGAAAAAATAAGATAGTTGGTCCAAAATCAGTTCACTATTCAGTAAAAAAAGCCTGCGATTTACAACAATTAGAGTTCATTCCCGCCGAACTCAACGAGAATTATAGACCAGATATGGAGGATTTGAAAGAGAAGCTGAATGAGGAGGTTGCTGTTCTAGTTTGTACTGCAGGCACGACTGCTTTAGGTTTGATTGATCCCGTTGCGGAAATGGCAGAAATTGCTGAGGATTATGATTGTCTCTTACATGTGGATGCTAGTTTCGGAGGTTTCGTTTTGCCTTTTTTAGAGGAGGTTCCGGAGTGGGATTTTGGAGTAAATCAGGTTTCGACTATAACTTCTGATCCGGATAAGATGGGTCTAGCACCTATTCCAGCCGGAGTTTTCCTGTCCCGAAAAGAAGAATGGTTAGAGCAAATAAACATCGATGCCCCTTACTTAAAAGAGACAGAACCCACTTTGTTGGGAACAAGGCCGGGTGGGTCTGTAGCTTCTGTTTGGATGGTTTTGGATGAGTTGGTTGATGGGGGTTATGAGGAGATTGTTCAAGAGTGTGTGGATAATGCTTCTGTTTTGGCGGATGGGATAAAGGAGATTGATGGTGTGGAATTGGTTGTTGAACCTGAGTTAAATATTGTTTCTTTTCGTTCTGATCTGGTTTCTCCTGAGAAGATTTATCAAGATCTTAAAGATGATGGGTGGTTGGTTTCTTTAAATTCTGAACCGGAAAGTATTAGGTTGGTTGTGATGCCTCACCATGGACTGGAGCACATAAAATCTTTTCTTAAAGGCTTAGACAAATATATGGAGAGGGTATGATGACAAAGCTTCTGGTGAGTCCTAAAAATCTTGGAGAAGCTAGAACTGTTTCAGAAGCAAATGTTGATATTTTGGATGTGAAAAACCCGAAAGAAGGATCTCTAGGGGCTAACTTTCCTTGGATAATCTCTAAAATTAGAGAAAAAACACCCTCAGAAACACCGATTAGTGCAGCTATCGGCGATTTTCCGAATCTCCCTGGTAGTGCTTCTCTGGCCGCTCTAGGAGCTTTAGAGGCAGGAGCGGATATAATAAAAGTAGGTTTGAAAGGACCGGAAAATCCGGATGAAGCTTCCTTTCTTATGAATCAAGTAGTGAGATCGGTGA
>CAYSUV010000259.1:0-2805 GCA_964434275.1 Hadarchaeota archaeon (SeqCode)
TCTGATGCTGGAATAGAATTGGCTAAAGAGGTTGGAGTTGAAGAAACAAGATTCTCCGAGAAAAACTTGAATTGTACACTCTGTGGATTATGTGTCAGAGCATGCAAAACCGTAACGGGAGATAATGTAATAACCTTTGTAGGAAGGGGGCCTGACCGGGAGATTATGACTCCTTTTGAAATTTCTCCTGAAGAGTGTGAAGGTTGCGGTGCTTGTGCTAAGATTTGTCCGACTGATGCTATCGAGATGGTTGAGGTTGATGAAGAATAAGGTGAAAAGAGTGAAAACACTACTATAATCTTGGAGGTAAAAAATTGAGCGACGGAAAACTTGTCGTAATCGGCGGGGATGCTGCCGGCATGAGTGCTGCCAGTAAAGCTAAGAGAGAAAATCCGGATTTAGATGTCACAGTTTTTGAAAAGCAAGAGTATGTTTCTTTTGGTCTTTGTGGTCTCCCTTACTATATTTCTGGGGAGGTCGATGATTTGGATGATTTGGTCGCCGTTAATCCGGAGGAGTTTCGAGAGAAACGTAATATAGATGTTCGGATTAATCATGAAGTTTTTGATATAGATTCTAAAGAAAAAACTTTGCTGGTAAAAGATGATGATGGAGAGGAGTTCGAAGAGAATTATGATAAACTCTTAATAGCTACAGGAGCTCGGGCTATAGTTCCTCCGTTAGATAATGTCGATTTGGAAAATATTTTCACTCTTCACTGGTTAGGAGAGGGGGAGAAAATAAAAAATTATCTCGAAAGAAAAAAACCGGAAAAAGTGGTATTGACCGGGGGTTACATCGGTCTGGAAATGGCAGAAGCTTTCAAGAAATTAGGGTTGGATGTCACTGTAGTGGCAAAGCATGAGGAGATCTTACCTATGGTGGATAAAGAAATTGGTGAACAGTTAGAAGAAAAATTGGAAAATAAAGATGTTGAACTTATGAAAAATTCTCCAATCGTTGGTTTTAAAGGTGATGGGAATGGCAAAGTTCAAAAAGTCATAACTGAGAGTGGTGAAGTAAATACAGATTTCGTCTTATTGAGTGTGGGAGTAAAACCTTCTTCAGAACTCGCAGAAAAAGCCGGTGTAAAAGTTGGAGAAACAGGTGGAATAGTAGTTAATAAAAAAATGGAAACTAGAGTCGAAGACATTTACGCGGCCGGGGACTGTGTAGAGACTCATCATATGTTATCTGGGGAGGGTGTCAATATTCCCCTTGGTGATACAGCCAATAGACAGGGGCGTGCAGCCGGAACAAATATGGCAGGGGGAGAAGTTGCACTTCCAGGGGTTTTAGGAACTGCAATAACCAAAGTTTTTGACTTGGGTATAGCCAGAACTGGTCTTAGTGAATCTGAGGCGGAAGAATCCGAATTTGATTATATATCTACCACTATCCAAGCCCCTTCTCGCGCTTTCTATTATCCTGGAGGAATCGAAATCACTATAAAAATGATCGTAGAAGAGGATACCGGCAGACTTCTAGGTGTCCAACTGGCTGGAGAAGAAGGAGTATCTCAAAGAATAGACGTTGCCGCTTCACTAATATACAATAAAACAACAGTGAAAGAAATACAAAATCTTGACCTTGCCTATGCCCCACCTTACTCACCTCCTTGGGATCCACTACAAACTGCAGCGAAAGTAGCTTCAAGTAAAATCAGAGGTGGTTAGATGAGCGAAGGCAATAAAATGGAACTTGAAATAAAAGATGAAAAAGCTAGAGCCGATATAGAGACACAAATAAAGAACATGATCGAAAAAAACACAGCTAAAGTACTACAAATACTTCGCGATAAAAACTACGAAGTGATAGAACCGACCCAAAAAACTGAAACGGAAATAACAGATACGAAAAAAAGAGCATCTGGAGAAGAATCTAAAACCAGAGTTATAGGGTTCAGTGGAAAGGCGGAGTAGGAAAAACTACCTTGGCATCTTTATTACTGAGAATGATAATAGGGTCCGACTCCCCCGCTGTATTGGGTGTAGATTCCGATCCCAATACTTGCTTCCCAGATGTTTTGGGTGCCGAAGGTTATCAAACTCTGAGTGAAATGGTTGAGGGGTATAAAGGCGGGAGACTCCCTCCCAGAAAATTTCAACAAGAATTCAATACTTTGCTTTTGAAGAATGAACAAGAAGGTTATGATTTGCTTCCGATGGGTAAAAGCGAAGGACAGGGTTGTTATTGTTCTGTAAATAATCTCTTGCGAAGTGCTTTTCAAGAATTTGTACTGAAAGGGGATTACTCATACGATTATGTTGTCGTTGATTGCGAAGCGGGAATAGAACACCTTTCAAGAAAAACCTCATCTTTTCTAGACGACCTCGTTATTGTCACCGACGGATCGAGAATGAGCGTAAACACAATCAAAAATATTTATGAAACCAGCAAGGACGTTGAGATAGAAGTAGAAAACATCTACAACATCGCCAACAGAGTAAAAGACGATGATGTGCTAGAAAAAATCGAAAATCTCTCAAAAGAACTGGATATGAAATTCGCCGGTACAATTCCGGAAGACGATGAACTCAAAGATTTAAATTATAAAGGAGATCCCATCTTCAACCTACCGGAAAGTTCTCCAGCCTACCAAAAAATGAGAGAAATAACTCAGGATATAATATCAGATAAAAAAGAGAAAGAGAATTAAAAACTTACTATCCTTCTTCCTCAGGGGGCCAATTGTCGGCAAGGAAGTCTTGTATACCTGAAGAGTCTGGTGGTCCAACAAGAACGTTCCATCCGGAGTCTACTTCTATTTGTCCTGAAAGTACTGCAGCGTCTCCTGGCAGTACC
>CAYSUV010000260.1:0-2801 GCA_964434275.1 Hadarchaeota archaeon (SeqCode)
AAATGAACTTCAAAACAAGGGAGATAACCCCAACCCATTTTAGAAAGCTCTCTAGCATTATACCCTTCAGCATCCGTTTCAACAAGAATTTGGCTGAACCGTCGATGTTTCTTATCAGCATCCGGGTCGGTAACAGCAAGCACAACATTACAGTCAGCATAAGCCGCATTTGTATTGAACTCTTTAGTTCCATTTATCACCCACTCATCACCTTCTTTCTCAGCTTTTGTCGAAATACCTGTAACATCTGTTCCTGCTTCTGGTTCGGTTGTACCGCTTGCAAAAATAGCATCACCTCTAGCGGCTTTAGGAATCCACTTCTCTTTTTGTTCTTCAGACCCATAAGAAAGAATCGCATCTGCACCGAAGTGACCACTATCTAAACTGCCGAAAATAGGATCCACAGTAGACAATGCTTCTAAAGAAATAACTCTTTCCGAAACACCAAGTCCCGGACCTCCATATTCTTCTGGAATCCAAACTCCACAATAACCGAGTTCACAGGCTTCCTTGTACAATTCTTTTGGAAACTTATGTTCTTCTTCCAACTCTCTGATTTTTTCTTCCGAGTAACTATTTTCGAACTTGTCTTCAGCCCACTCTTCTGCGCCTCTTCTGATATCTTTCTGTTCGTCTGTAAGCTCAAACGGCATGCAGTATAGAATGCTCTATGGAAGTTTTAAGTTTTGTTAATCTACCCAACTAAAGTATCACTCCATCTGCACATTCACACCTAGTTCAAAAATTTTTCAGAGAAAAGATTTGAGCTAGAAAATAAAAAATAGTGGGGTAAAAAACCAAACTTCCCACTATTACCCTAATAGGATCTAGGCATCCCCAGTACTCTTCTACCTACAAACGCAAGAGCTAATTGTTGTGTTACAGGGGCTAGTCTTAGAAGATTTACTTCTCTCCACATCCTTTCCAAATGATATTCTTTTGCAAATCCATACCCGCCGAAAGTCTGCATTGCGTGATAAGTAGCATCTATAGCCGCATTTGTGGAAACCACCTTCGCAGTATTTGCCACCTTTCCTACCTCAAGCATATCATATTCATCATTGTCATACATCCATGCAGCTTTCCTGTTCAACATTCTCGCTGATTCTAACCTTGTGTAAGCTTCTGCTAGTGGAAATTGTACCCCTTGATGAGATCCGATTGGAGCGCCAAAAACCTCTCTTTCGTTAGAATATTCTACCGCTTCCTCTATAGCAAGAGTTCCCTCCCCTATTCCATGAGCTGCTCCGGTCATTCTTTCAGGGTTTAACGTCGACAGCACTTGGTACCATCCGTTCCCTTCTTGTCCTAGAAGTGCATCTTCAGGGACTCGTAAATCATCGATCCCGACTTCACAAGTTTTGGAAAAGTTTACAGCATGTTTTGGTATGGGGTTGTACTCAATCGCATCATTTGGAAGTTCAACGATAAATTCACTGATTCCTTGAGATGGATGATCGACCTCTTCCTTTGGCGTTGTTCTCGCTATGAGAAGCATTCCGTCTGCTCTATCTATCCCAGAGATAAACATTTTACTCCCGTTTATAACCCATTCGTCCCCTTCCTTTTTCGCCCTAGTGTCAATATTCGGGGTGTTCGACCCGGCATCAGGTTCAGTCAACGCCATGCAAAACTCAACATCACCATTGGCTATCCCAGGTAACCATTTCTCCTTCTTCTCGACACTCCCATGTTTCAATATACTAGTCCCACCGAATATCGGAGTCAGAACCAGATACCATACTCCACCAGCACCACACTTCGCTAACTCTTCAACAGCTACAACCATTTCCGTCATTCCCATTCCTCCTCCACCATACTCCTCCGGAATCATAATCCCTTGTATCCCTGCCTGTGACATCGCATCCCAATATTCTTGGGCGAACTCTCCTTCCTCTTCCTTTTCATACCAATAATCAAGCGGAAAATCATCCACGATTTCCTGAGCTGTCTTCTGAATCATTTTCTGCTCATCAGTAAGTTCAAAGTCCAATAATTCACACCTCATAATAGCATTGACCATATTTATCTTATCAATATACCGGAGAACACTTCCTAAAAATGAGACACAAAGCTAAAACATTTTAGATACTTCATTCTAACGTTTCAAAAATCCGGTATATCTAACGACATGACTACTTCTAAATACTTCCTTAGTTCGCTAAAAGCTTCAAACGAAAAACTTCATAATTTTTAGCTTACATTTTATATTTTCCGAAGAGATCTCTAGAGATTATGAATTTCATTATTTGCTTTGTCCCTTGGGCGAAAGACCAAATTCTAGCGTCTCTGTAAAGTCTTTCAATTTCTCGTCTTTTTGTGCAACCGAAACCTCCATGAGTTTCTATCGCCATGTCGGCTGCGTCTAACATTACTTGTGTTGCTAGAGCTTTCGCTTTAGCTGTTTCTACAGTATGTCTTTCCCTGTTTTCATGTAGCCAAGCTGCTTTATAGTTGAGAAGACGAATCGCATCGATCTTAGCGGAGATTTCTGCTAATGGAAAGCTTATAGATTGTCGTCGGTACAATTTCTTTCCGAAAGTTTCCCTCTTTTTAGCATAATCCACAGCTTCATCGAGACAGGCTCTTGCTAAACCCAAGAAACCCGCGGTAATAGTTGTTCTAGTAACATCCAAAGTGCCTAATGCATAGCGAAGTCCTTTTCCCTCTTCTCCAATTCTATTTTCTACTGGGATTTCACAATTGTTGAATTCCACTTCTTCATCTTGATGGCCACGTAAACCCATGGCTTCAACTCTCTCGGTTACCTCAAATCCTGGGTTATCCGTAGAGACGATAAA
>CAYSUV010000261.1:0-2793 GCA_964434275.1 Hadarchaeota archaeon (SeqCode)
GTTGTTACTTCTCCCATTTTCTATCTTACAGTTTCTTATGAGGAAGTAGGCGGTCGTGTTTTCAATCCATATTCCGGGATTATTTGAAGCTTTCAAAACCAGATTTTCTATAACAAATGGATCTTCCTTAGTCCCTGATCCACCTCCGTTTACTCCTCTAGTTTCAGTGAAGTTAGAATTGGACCAGATTTGTATTGTATCTTTTGTGAATATGTCAAATGCGTTTTCAATTCCGCATTTTTGCTGAGCGTTTCCGGTGATATCTTCTCCATTTTCCACGAGGATGTTTACATCCTCATGAAAGTTGTTTTCATCGTTTATCATGTACTTTTCATAGTAGGTTGTTTTGTCAGAACTCCACCAATTATCAATATAATACAAGGAATTATCAGATTCCACGTCAGGATGGAAAATTATATCTGGATAGATATCGGTGTTCATGTTTTCACTATAAGTGATGCTTATCGTGAAGTTTTCACCGTTGTTTTCATTTGAAATATAATCATGACTGGTGCTTATTGATTTACAACTTGGAGGCAAACCATCTGCAGTGTAAGATGACCAGTTCGGTACTTGGAAAACAAGTGTTTTGTTATTGTTGTCCCAGGTTAGAGAGGGTATGTTTTCGTTTCCATTCTCTCCACTTTCAAGGACTGGAATTCCATTCTTTAGGATTCCTGGGGAGTTTACAAAGTTTTCTAATTTATACATTGTAAGTTCGGAGTTTTCATTCATAGCGGCTAGTGCGTTAGCGGCAGTGTTTAGTGACATTTTTGCGAGTGCGATGTTGAGATTGTTTCCAAGGTTCTCTATTGCGTGGACAGTCGTCATGTCGCAGAGATTTATATTATCTAGGAACCTTATCTTGCCTATAGGAGTATCTCCAGACATTCTTTCAAAAGTTAGGTTTTGTACATTTGTGAAGTCGTTGATTGTTGTCCAATCTGTAGTGTTTTCTGAATCCAGTTTTAGTTGAGGGTTTTGCTTAGGATTTATATTCATGACAGCGGTGAACGGACCGGGTCTACCGTTTTTGTTGTCGGATCCAATCATGTTCCCTGCGTTGTCTTGTGCGATTATTGGAATTGCATATCCTTCTTTGTTCTCGAATCCTGCAGGTATTGTTTTTGTTATCAAGTACCAGTTTTCGTTTTCAGTCATCGGTTTGGCTAATACTTGGTTATCTAACCCCATGTTTCCGAAGTCTGCCCATACCGTTAGATTTGGTTCGGTAAGTTTGGCGACTATGTAGATATTATCGTTTTCATAGTAATAGTGAAGATCTGTGGGTGTGCTGGTTTCTTTATTGTCTCGAGTACGGGCTATTATCGCGTTTTCAGTTATGAAGGAAGGCGGGGTCATATCAACTCGGAACCTAATCCATGAAGAATTCTCACCAATATTCCCAGCATTGTCTCTGGCTTGAACTTTCCAGTACCACCATCCTTCGGGTAGTGGAGTTTTTATAGAATAGTTCTCGTTTTCTAACCATCCCGAATTATCTGGAGAATTGAAATCTTTGTTATTATCTATCCAAACTTGATAAGTTTGCGGCCAACTGTTTTCGCTTTTCGGGGACCAGTAAAGTGTAGGTTTGTTTATAGGGATGTTCTCGTTGTTTTCAGGCCATATTTGTGTGGGTGGGTTGGGGGGGATTGTGTCTATCATGAACATTTGGGTGTTTGATTCGGTTTTGTTTATGGTGTCGAGTGCTATGATTTTCCAGTAATAGTTGTCGTCTGGGAGTGAGTTTTCGTTTGCGATGGTGTAATTGTTGTCGTTTGTTATCGATTGGTTTTCTACGAGAGTGTTTTGACTGTTATAGATTAGGAGTTGGTGTGTGATTGCACCTGTGCCGTTTTCCCATTCTAGGTGTGGAGTGTTGTCGTTTGTCCTGGCACCGTTTTTCGGTTTGTGGAGAATTGGTTTGCTGGGTGGGGTTGTGTCTATTTTGATTGTGTGTGTGGAGGGGCTTCCTTCGTTCCCTGCATAGTCTACGGCTGTTATTGTCCATGAGTGGTCTCCGTCTGAGAAACTGTGAGAGTATTCGGTTGGTGTATTGTCTACTTCGACTTCTAGTGTTCCGTCGATGTAGATTTTGTAGTTGTCTACTCCGGAGAGTGAGTCGGTAGAGGCATTCCAGTTCAGCGTTTGGTTAGGTTCGTTATCAATCGCCCCGTCAAGAGGGGAGATTAGTGAAGGTTTTGAAGGTGGTGTAGTGTCGATTTTGAAATCCCAAGTTTCGGACCATGAGCCAGCGTTTCCAAGATTATCCCACGCCCGGACCTTCCAACTGTAAGTTCCTTCGGGAAGCCCGGTTTTGGATAAGTTGGATGTATTATCCCCAGTGTTTTCACGGGTGCCATTTAGCTCGACTTCGTAATGTTTTACGAAAGTTGTGCTGTCCGAAGAGTCGGACCAGTCAAGGGTGACACTATTCTCTTTTTGCGCATAGTTGTTTGATGGTGAGGATAAAGAGGGACTAGAAGGACCGATAGTGTCAACCGTTATCGATCGATAGGGAGAAACGTTTTCAACACCTGTATAACTGATGGAAGAAACCGCCCAGGAATGATCGCCGTCTGAGAAAGTGTAATTGTGACTATTTTCAGTGTTATCTACCTCGCCTACTTGCGAACCATTGACATAAATTCTGAAATTATCAATACTTACGCTAGGGTTAGAGGGGATTATCCACGAAAGAGTTTTTATATTATCACTTGTGGTTGCACCGTCTTTAGGTGTGGCTAAGTTTGGTGCTGGAGCCGTTTTTGAGGGGGCTAGGTGCAGAAT
>CAYSUV010000262.1:0-2766 GCA_964434275.1 Hadarchaeota archaeon (SeqCode)
CGGCTATCCCTTTCCATTGCGGTATCGTTTCCGACATTGGTATTTCCACATAACCTAAAACCCTGCCGAAAGGGAAGGATGGAAAGAAATGAACCTTAGCACTTTCAGAAATCAACCTTCTAGCCACGATAAGGTGTCCAACCTCATGCAAAGCCACCGTAACGAACAAGAAAAAAGCTCCGTAAAAGAAAGCCTTAGCGTAACTAACCATCATCAATCCCTCTACCAGTCCAACAAAAAGAATAACTTAATCTCATCAATAAACCTGTCGAATCTCAGACATGAACCAAAATTTTCGGCAAATATCTTTATAGATAAAACAGAATGAGATACAATAGGGAAACAAAAAACAAAAATTGAGGGGGTTAAATTTCTAAAAGAAAAAACAGGGTTATCACCCCTAGTAGCATCAATAATCCTAACCACAATGGTCATGGTCTGGGCAGGAATACTCGCAGCAGGCGTAGCAGGAAAAACACCCGAAAGGCCCAGGCAGGCAGAGATTTTGGTTAAAGGTATCGATTCCGATAGTGATAGTTTGACCGTTCAAATGGTTTCAGGTGACGCTTTTCTCGATTCTTTTTATCTGATCGACAATGATGCTTCCGGCAGTGAAGATAATAGTGCCGGTGTTTTTTGGGGAGACTTGGAGTTAAGAGTAGCAGGCGAAAAAGTTTCTGGAAATGTTGTTAAAGTCACCTCTGACGGGGTTTCCATCCCAGTAGAAAATGATTCTGGGGATAATACTAGATGGGATATTACACCAGGCGGAGACGACTTTTACATCACCGAAAATGTTAGCTTCGACGTGGGTGACGTTCTGATAATCGAAAACATTAAACCCGCATTATCTATCAACGACGAGGTTTCTATCATTTGGACACCCAAAGATCAAACATTATTCATGGAAGAAGTTTAGCTATCTGGAAATTTTTAAACCGATCGGAAAAACATGAATTTAGAATAATGATCGTAACCTTAACGGACAAGTGATCAAAAATGGTGAAAAGAAAGGAAAAAGGCGGACTACCTAAAGAATCAAAACTCTTCAAAAATGTTGATGAAAAAAAGAGTCCAAAAAATAGGTGGGGTGAAAGAGAACCCAACTATCCGGCCGTGGTTTTTTTACTAGTTGCGTTACTCGCCAACATAGTTTTGCTTTTATCGCTCTTGGGTGTCTTAAAATAATCCTTAATATTAGTACGAACTGTCCTGAGTCGTCTCCTCCCTTAAAAGCCTGTTGAAAAATATCAAAATCAGAGTTAGGCCCATGACTGTTACGGTTGTCCCCATAATTTGGATCATGTATAAGGGAAGTTTTTCCGGTGTCGCCAACCCGACCATATTCCAAATTGAGTGAATCGAGATTGAGATTAGAAAAGTTAGTACTAGTTTCACCAGGCCTTTTCTTCCTTCTGAAGCGAGATAATAGATCCCGATGCCCACTATTCCTGTCTCAATAGCATGGGAGAAGGGTGTTACCACTCTGAAGCCGGAGAATGTTTCGTAGCTGAAAATGTTTTCAAAGATTCCGATTAGAATTCCTATGGAGTATCCTGTTATGTATCCGAATTCTAACGAGTTGAAAAATTCGAAATTTTTTAATCTTAACGAGGCTGAGGCTAGAATTAGTAATCCTGTTGTTTTTAGGATTTCTTCGGTGATAGGTGCTTCGATTATTGCTTGATGGTATTCTCCTAGGAAAGGTTCGAAAAAGTTGTTTATCGGACCTATTATTATGAATACGGATAGGGTGGTGGAAAATAAGAACAGAGCGATCATTAATTTGTCTAAGAATTTTATTTTTTCTTGTATCACTGGGGGTACCTCTTTTCTGTTTTTTGGTATTGTTTGTTTTGTTTTAGAAACGCGGATTGTTAGAGGGAAAATTTGTCGGAGGATTCTCGAATTTTTTGGAATTCGTAGGATAGTACTGTTATTGCGCAGTTGTTATATTTGTCGTTGAACCAAGCGCATTCATTTCTCATACATTTTACTTTTTGTTTTTCGTTTGATCGGATGGGGCATATCTTTACAGCTTTTGTCAATTAGTTCACCTCTTGTTTTGTGTGAAAGCTCGTCTCTTTAAAGAAGATAGGTTTCAGTCTCGTATTTTTAGTTATGGGTTTTTCAAAGTGGCTTGTTTCTGTCGTTTCTCATTTGATTTTTAAAATTGGGTATCTGCTTATGTTCGAATTTGGAGTGTTTAACTATCGTTTCCCCACAGTCCTTTATTTTCGTTCTGGGCTGTTTTTTCGGCGTTCATTATTTTGTTTATGAGTTTGCAGTTTGTTTCGGTGTAGGCTCTCGCATATCCTTCTTTTACAAGAGTCAGGTTGTGGTTTGTGTTCTCTATTATTATGTAGGCTAGCAGCCTTCCATAGTATCCTTCTTTTCCTGCGACTTCATCCAGCCGTAATATTACGTTCTCCTCAAGTAGTTGGTTTTTCGTGAATTTTTTGGCTTTTATTCCCCAAGTTTTCAAATATTGGGAGTTATCGATTCCTTCGTATTCTTGAGGTTGGTTTTTTCCATGGGTTTCTGGTGTGTCTATCCCTAAGAGTCGGACCTCTCGTTTTTTTCCGTTTTGTAATTTTACTTCGATAGTGTCCCCGTCGATTATTTCGGAGACGGTGGCTTTTTGATTTGTGAATCCTTCGATAGATTCGTTATCTTGGAATCCGGTATTTAGATCTTCTAGAAAATTATTGACTTTATTATTAATCTGTGGATTGTTAGCATAGGTGTAAAGGGCTAGTCCTATTA
>CAYSUV010000263.1:0-2757 GCA_964434275.1 Hadarchaeota archaeon (SeqCode)
GCGCCCGCATCTTTAAAAACTCGTTTAATAGTTGCTTTTGGAAGTTCAGCCATATACGTTCACCTCCCTTTTTTTCAATAAAGATTCAAATATAGGTGTCATTTCATGTAATTTAAGTCCGCCGATTTTGCTTGTCAGAGCTATTATATCGGGTTTAAGGATTTTCTTCCAGTGATTTTTCAAATTCTTCCCTAAGTTCCTCTTTCATCTTATAACTATAATCAGAACTTGGGAATTCGCCCGCTTTGACCTCTGATTTAAATTTTTTCACAGCATCTTTTATTGAAGAGGAGAGGTCAGCATAATGCTTTACGAATTTCGGTTTAAAATCAGACCAACCGACTAAATCATGAAAGACAAGAACTTGACCATCACAATCTGGCCCTGCACCGATACCTATGGTGGGTATGTCTAAGTTATTTGTTATTTTTTTTGCAAGATTTCGAGGGATTGATTCTAGAACTAGGCTAAAAACTCCGAGTTCTTCAAGTTTTTTAGCTTCTTTGTAAATCTTTTTTGCTTCTTCTACAGACCGTCCTCTCGGTTGGTAACCGCCGAATTGGTGAATTTTTTGTGGAGTCAGTCCTAAGTGCCCCATTATAGGTATTCCTGCGTCTATGATTTTCTCGATTTGATCTTCGTATCCTGAACAACCTTCTATTTTTACAGCCTCGGCTTTTCCTTCTTTTATGAACCTTCCTGCGTTTTTGGCAGCCTCTTCAGTGCTTGTTTGGTATGATAGAAAGGGCATGTCTCCGATTAGTAATGGGGTTTTTATTCCTCTAGCAACTGCTTTTGTGTGGTGAATCATTTCTTCCATGGATACAGGGATTGTGTTTTCATAACCTAGAACTGTATTACCTACTGAATCCCCGACTAATATTGAGTCTATTTCTATTTCTTCTAAGATTTTGGCAGTGGGATAGTCATATGCTGTTAGAACCGTGATTTTTTCTCCTTTTTCCTTCATTTTCCGAATTTGGCCGGGTGTTATGTTTTCACTCATATTATCACCTAACAGATTTAACTATCTCATCAGCTATTTTTGTGGGGGTCTTTGCTTTAGTAATTGCGCTTCCAACCACGATAATAGAGGCTCCACTCTCAACCGCTTTTGGGGCAGTTTTAGAGTCTAGACCACCTGCAACTGCAATAGGTAAATCTGTATGTTTTATCACTGAATCGAGTTGGTTCAAAGGATCTTTCCCAGTATTTTGCTGATCAATACCAACATGAATCCCGATAAAATCTACACCCAGTTCTTCTAACTTCTCTACTCGAACAGTCGGATCATCCAAAGCAATAAGATCCGCTATGATTTTTACATCATGTTCTTCCGATGCTCGCACTGCTTCCTTGATAGTTTCGTTCGCTGCCGCGCCAAAAACAGATACTATATCAGCTCCTGCTTCGGCCGCTATACTTACTTCAAGGTCTCCCGTATCAATCGATTTCATATCGGCTATAAGTTTCTTATCGGGGAATTCTTTGTTTAGAATTTCGATAGCTTTTAGCCCTTCTGATTTGATTAGAGGAGTTCCAGCCTCCACCCAATCTACTCCTCCCTCAACTGCTTTTTTTCCTATCTTGACAGCATCTCCGATTTTTGTAAAATCCAATGCGACTTGAACTACTGTTTTCACTTTATCTCACTCTCCAGAAAGTTTTTCTAGTCTTGAAAGCATCAACCCGAGCATGTTTTTCAGATTTTTTTCATTGTCGAAACTTTGAAGAATATTGCTCACCTTTTCTTCGTTTTTACTTTGAAGTTCTTCTATCTTTTTAATCAGAAGAGGCATTACTCGAACTAGATTGTCAACAATGGTTATATGGGCTGCTTCTGCCGTTCTTGACATCGGGTTTAAATCGACAGTTATTACAGTTTTTCCAAGCTCAACTAGTTTTTCAGTCCGGTCTCCATCTTCAAGAGGAACTACTATCACGTCCGCGATTTTTTGCCCTCTTTCGTCGACATATTGTCTTTTGCTTTTTATCTCAGGTATTTTGGAAGAATGTTTTTCTTCGACCCCTAAAACCTCTTCAACTCCATACTTTTTCAAGTGTTCAGCAATTTTTCTCTCCCTTTCTTTCGACTTGTGAAATAAATTAACTTCAATACCGATATCCATCGCCTTGGACAATCTCTTAATTTCTTCAGGGATCAGAGCAGAAACATTTCCATTAACCGAAAATACTGGCCTTTCAGCTTTTACAAGTTCTGCTGCACCTGCTTCTATGGCTTTCATAGCTTGTTTAGTGGTTTTTTCACCTAGTATATAGTCAAAGGCTTCAGCTCTTCCATGTGCTGCTAAACCTTCTGGGGAAACCAGTCCTTGTTCTAATCCTTTAGCTAGTTTTTCTCTCATTTTTAGGGATTCGGCTCTTGGGTGTTCTGATTGTATATCATTCATTATTTCGCCACTCCTAAGTTGGTTGAATCACTTGAAAATTTTTGTATAGGAAAAACGACTTAAGAGTAGGGTTCAAGTTAAAGAATGGAGATAAAATGGCCGAAAAACCTCATGTAAATCTTGCTATAATTGGTCATGTCGATCACGGTAAGTCTACATTGATGGGTAGACTTCTTTATGAGATGGGTGTAATCTCCCCGGAGGATTTGAGTGATGAAGCAGAATCTTTCAAATTCGCTTGGGTTCTTGACCATCTTGATGAAGAAAGAGACAGAGGGTTGACTATCGATGTTGCTTATGAGAAAGTAGAAACTGATAAAAATATGATAACGGTTATTGATTCTCT
>CAYSUV010000264.1:0-2757 GCA_964434275.1 Hadarchaeota archaeon (SeqCode)
GTATTATACAAAAAAGGAAAATTAATAGAAGTACTCACCCAAAGGAGAGATCTCGGAACAGATCCACACGGAGGAGCGGGGGTTGTGAACACTACCACTAGAACACCAGAAATAGTAGAACAAAGCGATAAACTCTTAGAAAAATTGGAGTGGACTGGTCCTGCTCAAGTGGAGTGGATACATGATAAAAAAAATGGAGAATATAAGCTTCTTGAAATAAATCCCAGATTTTGGGGTACTTTAAGCTTATCAATAAAGGCAGGAATAAACTTTCCTCTTCTAACTGTTAAATTATTAAAAGGTGAGGATTTTTCCGAACTAGAAAAGTTCAATTATCCTTTGGGCATAAGACAAAAATGGTTGTTTCAAGAGTTTTTAAGCCTATACCACGGGGGGATTTTGAAAGATAGAGTAAAGTCAATATTAAACATGCCGCCGGGAGATATCGAGAAGACATATACTGATCTTAACTTTGATGATATTAAACCGGAGATTTATAAATGTTTATTTAAATCTACCTCTCTTATCGGAGGATGAAAGCATCTAGAGCTATTTTTGGGTTTATTCGTCATTTTTGTTTTGGTAAATTTTGTCGTGTTTTAATTCTTCGGACATGACTGACATGTGGTATTCTCTTACTCCTTCCATGCTCATTGCTTCTTCTAAAACGGAGTTCATATGTTCGTGGTCTTTAAAAGCTCCGTGTATGTGAAGATTATGGGCTCCTGTTACTTTCCAAATGAAGTAAAGTTCATCGATCTCTTTTAGTTTTTCTACAACTTCGTCTTGTCGTTTAGGATCTGCTTGCACTCCGATTGTAACTTGTAAGGGTAATCCTATCTTTTCGGGATTGATGCCGATTGTAAAATTTGTTATAACGCCTTTTTCTATTAGTTTTCCTACTCTGTTTTTCGCTGCTACATCGCTCATGTCTAGTTTTTCTCCGATTTTTTTGTAAGATATTCTAGAATTTTTTCTTAGGATTTTTATTATTTTTTCATCTTTTTTGTCCATTTTTTCTCTCTAGGTTAATTTTTCTTAGTTTTTTAACCTGTATTCCTAATTATTCTAACCCTTCAAAAACCTCGCTCAAAATAACTAAGCAAAAACCATAATACAAGTTTGATAACCAAACCTAATAATGAGGAAAAACTTTATATTCCTAAGTAATTCTATTCTTTAAGGAACAAAAAAGGATAAAAAATGCACTGCCCACACTGCAAAACCAAAAAAAGCCTAGAATGGCAACTATGCGCCTGCGAATTCAAATGCTCAAACTGCGGAGAACTATTCACCATAACAGACCTAGTCGAAAAAAACATCCTACCCGAAAAACCCCCCACACCAAACCAAACACCACCAAACCCAGAAAAAACACCATACAGCCAAACCTGCAACTATAGCAAAAAAGACTGATAAAATGCCAGAAAAAACATGGACACTCCAATGCCTAAACTGCGAAAAAAAACACCCCCCTAAAAAATACACACTAAACTGCGAATGCACCAACCACTCATTCCTAAGAACCAACTACAAAAAAAACATCACAAAACAAAACAAAAACCCCGGACTATTCAAATACATAGACTGGCTACCCACAAACAAAACCCTAAAACAAAACGGAACAACCCCCATAACCTACAAAAGCAAACACCTAGCCGAAAAACTCAACCTAAAAAACCTATACATCTCCTTCAACGGCTACTGGCCAGAAAAAGGAGCTTGGATGAAAACTTGCTCTTTTAAAGAACTTGAAGCCGCCCCAACCATCGGAAGACTGTTAGAAGCCGGAAAAAAAAGTCTAATAGTAGCATCAGCAGGAAATACTGCGAGAGGTTTTGCAAACATTTGTTTGGGTGAAGACATCGATCTTTACTTAGTCGTTCCGATTAGCGGATTGCATAATCTTTGGTTAACCAAAAAACCTACCGACAATATCAAACTAATCACTTTAGAAAAAGGAAATGATTATTTTGACGCCATTTCTATAACAAAAAAGATAGCAGAACACAATGGAATTCTCTCAGAAGGAGGCGCCAGAAACGTAGCTAGGAGGGACGGTATGGGAACTACAGTGGTTGACGCAACCTTTAAGATCGGGGAAGTTCCCGACCATTATTTTCAAGCAGTAGGTAGTGGCACTGGTGGAATTGCGGCTTGGGAGGCAAATCTTAGATTCAACCGACATTGGGGTGGGGGACAGTAAATGAAACTACACTTATCTCAAAACACTCCATTCAATCCACTCTAAGACGCATGGAAGAGAGGTTCAAGACAACTATTATCATATGAAGAAAACAAAACGAAGAAAGAAATAAAAAAAATGTATGGAAAAGTCCTTTCGAATAGAAACCCTCCATATTCTATCAAAGGAGGAATCTATGACGCATTAAAAGACACCAACGGAGAAATGTATTCAGTGACTAATGAAGAAGCTAAAGAAAGTAAAAAATTATTCGAAAAACTTGAAGGAATCGACATACTACCAGCTGCAGCAATTGCTGTAGCTTCTCTCATCCAAGCTGTAGAAAAAAGAAAAGTGAAAAAGGACGACAAAATTTTGCTCAACATAACCGGAGGAGGCGTGAATAGGTTGGAAGAAGATTTTGAATTATACCCTATAAAACCTGACATCACCATAAAACCCCATACAAATCCAAAAACAATCTTAGCCGATTTAGGAGGATAAAATGAAAGCATCAACAGAAATCTGTAAAGGAATGAAAGAAGGAGGTATCAACTTTGTATGCACTTTAC
>CAYSUV010000265.1:0-2733 GCA_964434275.1 Hadarchaeota archaeon (SeqCode)
TTCCACAACGCTTTCAAACCATCCTTCCCCGGATAGTTAGGTGTTTTCTTTCGAACTTGTTTGAATCCGAGTATGAAAGCGCAGATCAATCCTAGGATTAATAGTCTTGCGGTCCAGATTGTGGTTTTTGTGTTTTTCGCTCTGTTTGCGAAAGCTTGAGCTTCTTTGAAATAGTAAGAAGTTTGCATTTTGTGAGGAGCGTAACTTGTCGGTTTCGCCGGTTTACCATAAGTTTCGTATTGTTTCTCTTTGGCGTTTTCGAATTTTTCTAGCGCGTTGTTCCATTCTTTGAAAGATTTCGAGTTTCCTTCTTCTAACCAGTGGTAGTATTGGGTGAAGAATTTTCGATAATATGCGAGAGTTGTATAGATGCTTTCTTCGTATTTTAAAGAGCTTAACATTCGTTCGTACAAGTTCTCGTTTTTCTCTATCTGGTTTTCCAGTCCTGAGACCATGTTTTTCATTTTTCTAACTTTTTCTAGAGCGGTGAAACCGTCTTGGATGGTTTTTTCATAATTGTCCCGGACGGTGTAATATACTCCGCTTAGTGTGCTTGTGGTTCCGCAGACTCGGTTCCATTCGAAAATCCACATCATGGTGGGGATAAATTCTAGACCGAACGCGTCCACGTCCTTGTTGGCGAAACCTTTCACATAGAGTCCTTCTCTCACCACTTCTCTTGAAAGTAGTAACATTTCTGTCATATTTTCTATCACAGTAATGTTTTTTCCGAAATGTTTTGCAACCCAGTCTATTGCTAGTTCGCGAGTGTTGGCGTTCGGGTTCCAGGCGAGTCGGGAGGTTATGTAAAAGTTTAGCTTGTTGTAGAGTCGAGTTTCGTTTTTTGCGGGTTCTCCCATATATCCGGGTCCACCCCATAACCACATAGCGACAGTGTTAGTGTTTTCTATCGCCCAGTTGAGCGCGGTTTTGTAGAGCGGTCCGATATAGTTCGGGTATTCTCCGAAACCTTCGAATTCTCTTTCTGATTGGAGTTCGACCATTCTAGCATGTGTTCCGGTTTCGAGAGTCGGGTTGAAAGGAAGATAAGTGTAAAAATCACCCTGAGTGTATTTCGTAGAAATGATCAGGTTAGGGGAGTGAACATTTTCCAAAACTTTTCGATAAGTTTCCGGGTTCGTGTGCAGGTTTCCGATATCGCCTACTCCGACGCTCCATGTTCTGAAGAATAGTGTTTTGTCATAATTCTCGAAAACGGGTAAGAACCCGTTAAGCATGTTTTTAGTTGACTTGGGGGTTGTTACTGCGAGTTTTCCGTAATAATCCCATCCAGGAATGTTAAAAGCGTGACCTGTTTCTCCGATTCTTACCCTTAACCCGTCTACTGCGGGCATTTTTTGGAATAGTTCTTCGATCCCTTTCCTGTAAACTTTCCAAAACTCGGGGTTGTTAACTTTGAGACCGTTGAATCTTTTTTCGAAATATTTTTCTAAAGGTTTGGAGAGGAAAACCATGTCGGTCGATAGGAGCACTTTTAAACCCATATTGTCCGCATATTCGAACAATTTTCCGAACTTTTCCCGAAGAACCTTATGCCTTTCCCCATACTGACTATTAGGACCGTAGATGGCGTGACCGTTTTCGACCTTGTTAAAGTTTATAAATTCTAGAAAACCAGGTCCTCTGATCCAATTATATCCGAACTGTGTCAACAGATCGACTTGTTTCTTCCACTCGTTTTCCACAACCTCAAACTCTTCCTCATCGATAACCTTGTCCGTGTTTTCAGAAATCACTTCGCTAAGACTTCCAGCTCCCCCGTCCAATCGGATTTTTATTTTTGGTGTAGATGTATAGTTCCAAGAGAACAAATTCTTGTTTTCCGGTTTAACACCAGAAGATAACCTGTCCGTTACCCAATAAATCCCGTAAACATCAGCCAGACGACTTCTCCCAGAGATGGTTAAAACCTTATGATTATCTTCAACAAAATTTTTGATAGCGAAAGACTCTGAAGAAAAATTGGAAGATAAACCCACGTTTTCTGGTATGAGAGGGTTTCTTTCCGGCGAGCCTATTGCGATAATCCTGCCAGACGGGACTGTTTTTGAACCGTACTCTATTATTTCCGGTCTTGCTCCTGTTATTTTTCTTATCGAGTTCGTGAGAGTTTTTAGAGGGTTTTCATAAATCGGGTTATTTTCACCGTTTTCAGGGACAATGATCCCCGAAACAGGTTCAACGGTCGGAGTAGTTCTTTCATAAGAAACCGGTTCAGGTTTCGAAACCTTTGGCAATTTTTTCGATTTAAAACCAATCCTCAAAGTGTTACTAACAGTATCTCCAACAAAATACCCAACAGAAGACAATAACAAAAGTAAGATAATCCCAGCAATTCCCCACTTCTTGTTAACCATATCCTTCCCACAAGAGCCAAATGATTAAGAGCTTATAAAATTTTGAAATTATCATTTGAGTGACTTGTATAAACTTAACGGAACTTGTAAAAGGAGTTTTCAACGTAGATATAGAAGGGGAGTTTTTGACTGAAGATTTGACTGATGAGGTAAAAAGTAAAGTTTTAGACCTAGGAGCCGACATAGTCGGAATCACAAATATCGACCGATTAGAAGAACAACCCGCAGATATCAGCGCTTCTTCCCTCCTCAAAAACGTGAAATCGGTAATAGTTTACGGAGTTCATTGGCCTTTTGGTATTGTGGAGGCGTGGGATGAGCAACCGTTTGCTTATTTGCATTATGGGTATGGTGT
>CAYSUV010000266.1:0-2701 GCA_964434275.1 Hadarchaeota archaeon (SeqCode)
GTGTTGGAGAGGTTGAGTTAGCGTCGCCAGAAGTTCAAATTGCGGAAGTATCCCAAACATCTAGTGCTCAAACCATTACCGTAGAACTTTCACATGTTGATTCTGGACATGTGTATTTCAGCAAAGATGTAACTATCCCGGCTCAATAATAAGTTAGTCAAAGACTAGGGGTTTAGAGCTGAAGAGGGATGTTTCCTCTTTGTTTTTTATAATTTTTAATTCTCTATTTTGTTTTGTTAGATTTAGGAATACAGTAAAAATTTAAGTTTTAAATTAAATATAAATTGGAGAGGAAGTTTATGGATGAGCGTTCTCAAGGTGCTATCGAGTATTTGTTGATGTTGTCCGCTGCTCTTGTAGTAGTTTCTGGAATAGTTTTAGCTTTATATAGAACTTCTGCTGGTTTAGGGGGGAATGTTGAAGATAGGATAGAGAATGTGAAGAATACTGTAATTGATATTTTGACTTAGATTTTTGGATAATTATATTTAACTTTCTTACAAATTTCTAATGTTTGACATGATGTGGTTAGAGTTAATACCAGTCGGGGTCAGCATTGCAGCTGTTTGTGTGGCGGTTTTCACTGATTTGAAAGATCGGATTATTCCTGATAAGATGACTTATCCTCTTATAGCGATTGGTATTGGGTTCCATCTAATTGTGGGGGTTTATAGGTGGGAGTTGGTCAGAGCGTTTTATGGCGTTATGGGGGCGGTTTTGGGTTTTGGGATTGGTTATGTAATGTATCTTACTGGTGGGTGGGCTGGTGGTGATGTGAAATTATTTACGGCTCTTGGTGCTCTTTTGCCTTCCTATGAGGCTCCTTTTGCTTTGCCCTATTCTACTTTTTTCCCGCCGTATAGTGTTTCTTATCCTCTTTTTCCGATTACTTTGCTGTTTAACAGTGTTATAGCAGCTGTTCCTGTCTTGTTAATAATCGCAGGGGTTTCTAGAGCTAGAGGTGAGGGTGCGTTCTATGAGACAGTGAAAATTTCGGATCTTGAGGAGGGTGTAATACCCGCCGAGATAATTTATGAGGAAAATGGTGAGATAAACCGGTATAATGCTGGTTATCTTGGTTTCTTATCGAGAAGGGTTGGCACACCGGATTGGGATGAGAAAATAACTGATCCGGATAGGGCGGCTGGGGTGACAGAGGAGCAGATTGAGGTACTTAAGGAATTTGTTCGAGATGGAAGACTTGAGGACAGGATAAAAACAAAAAAGGGGATACCGTTCGCACCAGCTTTTGGAGCCGGAGTGTTTATCGGTCTGTTTTATGGTAGTCTTTATTGGTGTTTGATTAGTTGGTTGGTTACTGTTTAACTTAGAGATTAAGTTTGGCTGGTCGGTTATAAAAAGTACTAAGTTGTTGATTTGTTTTAATGGTAAAAATGGCGAGCTTTGGGTTTAATTTTTTATTTTCTCTAAAATTGTGGTGGGTTCTGACCCTCTAAGACCTAAAAGTGGTCTATCGACAGCGATTTTCACGTTATCATCTTTTTTAACCTTTTCTAGAGTTTCAAGAAGGTATATCCCGTTCTTTACATTACTTTTTATGTCATAATTTATTTTAGCGACTGCTTTATCTCCCTTTACTTTTTTAACGGTTCCGTAAGTAAAGTTACGCCCGTATTTAAACCTAAAAATTAGAATGGCGAGCGAAAAAATAACCATTATCAATATCATTGGAAACAAGCTCGGATAAGGAAAATTGAAAAGTAATGCGAATCTAGGAGTTAATAATTCCTTTAGAAATACGATACTTAGACTCAGAATTATTGAAAGAATAACAAGAGTCCTATAAGCAGAATAATCCCTCTTAAAAGCTAATTTCAACTGTGTAGGAGTTAAATAAGTTAAATAACCTATAAGGCCAGCCACTATGGGTGCGAGTATTAACGGAGATAGCCATGAAAAGGAGAGTATGACAGAAGCACCAAAAAGAGCAATGATAACTATTTGTGTTTTTAGCATAATGTACTCAGGCCATCCTGCATCCCTTTTCTGCATGAAATTTTGGAGGAACGAGGGTATCTTTCTATTTTTTTTTCCACTCTCGATTCCTGTTTTTGCTTTTTTTAATTTGGATGGGGTTTTTCTAATGCCTAGTATGGCATTCCCGATTTTTCGGAATATTTTTAAAAGTTTGGAGTTTTGATCGGACATTTGCTACAATCTCTTTTCTTAGATATTGTTTCAAATTTTTGTAGTGTATTTCACTATAAATTTCTGGCTTTTCTGCGTCTGAAATGTTTAACTATGGTTTTGGGTTTTGTCTATTGGTTCTTTTATTTTCGGTAAATTTTGGGCTTTAGATTATGTAGGGATGATTTTGAAAGATTTGGTTTTTTGTTTTCCTCTAACTTCGTAAGTTAGCTTTATTGTGACTTTTTCGCCGCTCATATCCCAGTTTCCTATCCACTCATTGTACCACCATGACCATTCGTCGTAAAATTCGTACAGGTAGAATTTCATTTTATGTCCACTTTCAACTTTTGGACTGTCTCCGCTAGTAATGTCTCCTTCCTTTCCGATGCTGTATGGTTCTGTAAGATCGGTTCCTCCGTCGAAGTCCGAATAGGCGTCCCCGTCGGCGTCGGTTAAATCTTCAGCGTAGATTTCGACTTCTGTAGGGTCGTTATTTCCTCCTCCCAACTTGTCAGATAAACCGTTAATATCGTTATGGTCTGGTTTTATC
>CAYSUV010000267.1:0-2692 GCA_964434275.1 Hadarchaeota archaeon (SeqCode)
TAAGTACCCATACTAAAGGTGGTTTCGTCAGTATCAGAAGAAATCAAATCTACATCTTCTAGTTTTAATCCTATAGTTTCTGCTACGATTTGGGAAACTACTGATTTTAAGCCCTGACCCATATCTGAACCTCCGATGGTTACGAGAACAGATCCGTCATCGTTTAGTTTAATGTGAGATGATGATAATTCAAAACCTGCAACTCCACTTCCTTTCATCCCTGAAGCTACTCCTATACCTCTTTTCTTCGAACCTTCCTCCGATTTTTCTGTATTTCTTTTTTCAGACCAATCGAACAGATCTTTTCCACGTTCTAAAGTTTCGGTAAGTCCGCAAGATTGTACTTCACGAGGAATTATTTTCCCACCTTCGCTAATCACTTTGGATAAGGGGTCTAACATTCCCTCTTCTATAGCATTTTTAACTCGAATTTCTATAGGATCAATACCTAATTTTTCAGCTAACTCGTCAATGGTGCACTCAAGAGCATAACCTCCTTGAACGGTTCCATAACCTCTAAAAGCTCCTCCAGGTGTCTTGTTTGTATAAGCAACCTTTGCTGTGAATTTCAGATTTTCACAATTCTTTGTGTAGAGGGGTAAAGTCATAGTTCCCATATTAGAGGTAACAGTTACACCGTGAGTACCATAACCCCCTGTGTCGGACAAAGCGTCAATATGAATTCCATTGATTTTTCCTTCCTTGTCGGACCCTATTCTAACCTTTAATTCGGCGTCATGTCTCCGTCTAGATAAGAAAAATTGCTCTTCCCTGTCGAAATAAACCAAAGTTGGACGTCCTGTTTTTAAAGTTATCAAAGCTGAATAGTGTTCAATACCTACTTCTTGTTTGTCTCCAAAACCACCACCAATCTCCCAAGATTTGACTCTTATATCCTTCTTCGGCATGTCAAAGATGTTGCCTAAAATCCTTCTTACATGGTAAACAACCTGGTTGGTAGTTTCTACAAAAAGCTTACCCTGTTCATCTATCCTAGTTACGCAAGCGTGCGGCTCGAAATGACAATGTTTCTGGACATGTGTTTTAAACTCTCTTTCGATAACTACATCCGAATCTTCAAATGCTTTCTCGGTTTCACCGACTTCGACATTAATCTCATCGAGGAGATTTCCCCCATCATGAATTTTCACATCATTGTTTTCTAGGGATTTTTCAGGGTCCAAAACAACTGGAAGCTCTTCATAGTCCACATCTATCTTTTTCAGAGCTTCTTCCGCAATTTCTTCACTTTCTGCTGCAACGATTGCCACAGGCTCCCCAAAAAACCTCACTTTTTCGTTCAAAATCTTTGTGTCATAGGGAGAAGGTTCAGGATGAGCCTGGCCAGCAGTGGTGAATTTGACGTCCGGGACATCCTTATAGGTAAATACTTTAACTACCCCATCCATATCCTCAGCTTTCGAAGTATCGATCTCTCTTATCTTAGCATGAGCATACTCGCTTTTCAAAAATCTTGTATGAAGAAGATTATCGAACCTGTTCTTAGCTAAGGTTCCGTAATCAAAACCGAAAACAGTTTTACCTTGAACTTTTCTTTTAGCATCTGTCCTCTTTACACTCTGACCAACGACTTTCCCTTTTCCATTTTTGTTTTTAATCTCCTTTTCCATTCTATCACTTACTCATCTTTTCACTTGCAAGCATGATTGCATCAACAATCTTCTGATAACCAGTACACCTACACAGAACTGGAGAAATACCTTTTCGAGCCTCTCTTCTTGATGGATTTGGATTATCCTCTAATAACCATTTAGCCCTAAGAATCATACCCGGGGTACAATAACCACACTGGACTGCACCGGCCTCGATAAAAGCCTCCTGAATAGGATGCAACTCATCATCTCCATCCCCATTAACTCCTTCTATAGTGACAACATCCTTACCATCGATGATAGAAACATCTAACTGACATGATTTCATCGGTCTACCATCCACAAGAATAGTGCAAGCACCACAAGTTCCATCCCCACAAGCATATTTTGTACCTGTTAGGCCTAAGTCCTCCCGGATGAACTTGAGTAGATTACGATTCTCTTCAACTTTCATTTCCTTTTCTTGCCCGTTAATCGTAAAACTGATTTTTGTTTTACTTCGGCTGTTTTCCATAATTCCGCCTCCTAAAAGGGTTTAATTATTTTCCTATTCAGGAAGTTAATAGGTTTTTTGTTTTCATCGATATACAACTTTTTTCACTAGGAGGCGTTATTGATAGAGATCATTTCCTTTGGCGAATTGTGAAGGTCGGCCCTTTGAAGATTGGGTTAATTTTTAGGTACATATCCGACCTAAAAAGATAATGGAGGATTCAATGATTTCATCCATAATTTTAGCTGCTGGTGAATCGGAACGTATGTCTTCTTGCAAACAACTTTTGAAAATTGCTGGGGAGTCAATGATAAGTAGAGTTGTGAGAGCGGTTGAAGCCTCTAAGGTAGATGAGATAATTATTGTTATTGGACATAGAGCTGATAAAGTTCGTGAAGTACTTCCCTCGGGAGATTTCGATATCGTTTTTAATCCTAATTATCGTGAGGGTATGAGTACTTCTTTGAGAGCAGGTGTCGATCGGCTTGGGGCGGATTCTGAAGCGGTGTTGATTGTCTTGGGAGATCAACCTTTGGTAGAACCCGAAGTTATCGACAAGCTTATTAGAACATATTAAGATATGGGC
>CAYSUV010000268.1:0-2686 GCA_964434275.1 Hadarchaeota archaeon (SeqCode)
GGACAGCGCCTTGGATGCCGATAGGGCCTATCATTCCGGGTGGAACTTCTTCTTGTAAGGTTTTTGTTAAGGACTCAGCGGTATTGTAGATTATTTCTAACTTTGATTCTCTGAGGGTTTTACCTCTGTGGCAAATTTCTTCATTGGTTCGGGTGATATTCCGTTCAGAGAGCTCTAACTGTAAGTCAGCGGGAAGTTTTCTGAATCCGGTTTCGTTAGTCTGTTCTCTGTCACTAAATCCTACTAAATCAATGTCATTTGGAAAGTCTCTTGGGGATGAAAGATTCAAAGCATAAGAGTGAAAGTTGGAGTTTAACATCGGACCGATTACAAATTCTTCTATAGCCGCTTCTTCTAGACCTTTTTCGCTTATTTCTCCTGATTTGATTTTTTCCTCAGCTAGCTCATGGTATTCTTCTGGGCTGCTCGGGTAGAAATAAGCTCTTTCTAGGGGATTGTCTTTTTGATGTACTTTCACTACGGTGAGTCTGTCGATTTCATCTGGATTCTCGAAGAGCTTAGGAGTTCTTATTCCCGCTTGTTTCAACAAGTAGTACTGATTTCTAGGTGGGTTTGCGTTTCTCTCTTCAGCTCTAAACAAATTCCTAGATCCGTAAATAGGTACTTTAAAGTCAGACTCAATATTTTTCAAACCTGCATATACAACGAATGAACGGTTTGGGATGAACACTACATTTTTTTCTCTCATTTTTTCTTGATTTTCTTCTGAAAGCATTTCTTCCCAGTCGTCCAGCAACATGATTTCGTCATACAAAGAAGCATTGTGTTTAGCGTAGGTTTTCTCTCTTCCACTTTTCGAAAAAATCATTGTAGAAAAACCAGCTTTCTTAGCAGAATGACCAATAGGCAATGCAGAGTGAGAACCAAAAATACCTATTGTAATATTTTCATAATCATATTCCGAAGCTATCTCTTGAACCTCAGACCTACCAATTTCCACATGATTCGACACATAATTCACCTTTAATAAACTATCCTCTCTAACCGTTCTCTTTCTTTTCCTTCCTTAATTTCTCTTGCTATTCTCCGCCCTGTAGACATGGGTTCTTCGAAATAATAATATGAATAGGCAGAACCTTGAGGATATAAATTCGTCCCCGCTACAATACGCCCTGAAATCTCAAAAACGGTAAACCCGCTCTTAGGATGAAAAACCGTTTCAAGACAGAAAGGCCCTACAATTCCAGGAGGGAAAAGTTCTATAGATTGTTTGGTTACCTTAGTTCCTATTTCTATCAAATCAACGAGTAATTTTTCTCTAATTACTAATGGTTCGTTTCCAGTTACCGTATAATCGAAAAACTCGGGGGAAACATCTGGTAGTCCTCTATAAATCTCATCGATTGGTTCAACCCTTCGATCCATACCAAGTATTTCAAGAGCTCCCTCCTCCATCTCAGCCCCTTGTTCGTTGAAAACAGAGTAGAAATAGTGGGGATAATATCTTACTCCCGGAACAAATTCTTGAATCGCGACCTCTTCCAAGTCCTCTTCAGTTATAATCCCCTCTTTTATCCTCTTTTCTATTTTTTCTTCGAAATCCTCTTCAGATTTTGCGGTAAAGAAACCGCTTCCTCCTCTAGCCCCGCTAAACTTAACGAAGACTTTTTCATCAATTTCGGAAGGACTACTATAATACTTTGGCATATCCACTCCAGCTTTTTCAAGCCATTCTCTTTGTTTACTTCTCTTACCTTCCTGTTTCAAAGAATTTCTATTCCCAAAAATAGGTACCTCAAACTCTTTGAGGAGATTATCCGCTCCTACGTACTCCACAAAAGAGCCGTGTGGAATAATAATTGTATTTTCCTCCAATAATTTTTCCTGATACTCTTCGTCAAGAACATCTCCGAATTTGTCTACCATCAAAAATTCGTCCGGCTTAGCTTTTGGAAATGCACTATAGGTTCTTTTCCGTTCCTCTGGACAGATTCCGATAGTTTTGAATCCCTCTAGTTTAGCGCCATGTATTATCTGGAGCGCCGAGTGCGAGCACAATACTCCGAGAGTTAAATCCTCCCCATACTCGGACAGTTTCTCGTCAATTTGTTTTTTACCAATCATAAGTTATCTTAAAGGTTTTATCTGTATAATAAAACCATTTTCGGTGAACAAACTTAATTATTCCCCAAACGAAAATAATGAAAGGAGAAGATGGGGAGCGTAAAAGATTTAGAAGTATTAGAAAACCCGACTGCAAATGAGCCTGGGCACGCGATTTTTCACTTTTCGGATAGATATTCAGTCTTTGACTGGGGGGAAATGCCGAAAAAGATAGACAAAAAAGGAGAGGCCCTTGCCCTCATGGGGGCCTACACTTTTGAAAAGTTAGAGGAGGAAGATATAAAGACGCACTATTTGGGGATGGAGGAAGACGATGAAATAAAAAGTTTAAAGGAAATTGTTAGTTCATCCAAAAAGATGCATATACAGTTAGTAAATGTCTTAGAACCAGAATTTCAGGATGGAGAATATGATTATTCAAAGTTTGAAAATCCCTCGGTAAATAACTATCTAATACCTCTAGAAATAATATATCGAAATAGAATACCTAAGGGGTCTTCTGCAAGGAGAAGATATACACCGAAAGAGTTAGGATTGAATCTAAGTGATTGGCCGGAGGGACCTGTTACCTTGGATGATTCTGTCGTGGAGGCTTCTACAA
>CAYSUV010000269.1:0-2685 GCA_964434275.1 Hadarchaeota archaeon (SeqCode)
CGTTAAAAAGTTCGAAGAAGCGAGAGGAAAAGCATGGAAATCGCGGAAGAAAAAAACTGTTATAGAGTTTTCAATAGCGAACAGATAGTGGAGGAATTTACATCAGATTGATTTACTATTTCCTGCTTTCTGACCGCTCAATTATCTAATTTTTTTCATCATAGTTATATAAAATTCCCTAGAAAATTTAACAAAAATGTGTGATTGTCCCGACAAAGCCAAGTTTGAGTTATGTTATTTGTTTAATTATGACCATACCAGAAAGAATTATTGATATTATGAGTTTCTCGCAAAATTCAGCGAGGAATGAAGTCGCTCTCTGTACTCAAGCGAAGCTCTGTGGATAGCAGGTAGTTGACGTCTTTCGCGATGAGATCTTGCTTGTCCGATTTCCTAGAAGGAATATAATTGGGAAAATGGGTCAAAATCTTTTTGATATCTTCCAATACTTATTCGTCCGCCCAAATTGTCTTGGTTTCTTCAATAAACTTGATGTCCAAGATTATTATAATCTCAATTATACTTATTAGGCATAATCATGATTATTATAATTATGAACACACAATCTTTCATCGATAGGGAAGAAGAATTAGAGTTTCTTGAAGCGCAGAACGAAAAAAGACCTTCTTTAACCATCTTGTACGGGCGGAGAAGAGTCGGAAAAACGACTTTAGTTGAACAATTCTGTAAGGATAAAAGATACATATATTATACCGCGTCCGAATCCAACAAAAAAGAACAGCTAGAAGAGATCTATCAGGTCGCTTACGAGGAACTAGGAGATGAACTTATCAGAGATCTGAAACATGACTGGGAAACTTTACTCAGATACCTGAAAGAGAAAGATCTAATCGTTGTTCTGGATGAGTTTCCCTACATCATAAAAGCCGATGATTCAGTACCGTCCAAAATACAGAGATTATGGGACAAAGAACTCAAGGCTTCCAATCTGTTTTTGATATTGACAGGCTCTTCTATCTCCATGATGGAAGACGAAGTGTTGAGTCCAAAATCTTCTCTGTACGGAAGGAGAACAGGGCAGTGGAAGTTGGAACCTTTCAACTTTCGATTTGCAAAAGAATTTTTTCCGGGTTACTCTTTTGAAGAGAAGGTGAAAATTTACTCGATTCTTGGAGGGGTACCTTACTTTCTAGAACAGTTTGATGCCGACATGTCTATAAAGGATAACATCCGGGATAATATATTGAACAAGGGTTCAGTCCTCCGCAACGAAGTAGAGTTCTTGATGAGGGAAGAGTTCAGAGATCCGAGGAATTATTATACCATTTTAAAGTCCATTTCTCGAGGAAATACCAAATTTTCTGGGATACAAAATGATACAGGAATAAATAAAAATAATTTATCGAGTTACCTCTCAGTTCTAAGAAATCTAAATCTGGTGAAAAGAAGAACACCTATCACAAAAAAAGAATCCAAAAAAGGTAAGTATGATCTTGAAGACAACTTTTTCAGATTTTGGTTCAACTTCATCTTTCCGAACAAGAGCCAACTAGAGACCAAGAATGAGGTCTTACTCGAGAAAATAATGAAAGACCTGGACAGATTCGTTTCCTTCGTTTTTGAAGACGTATGTAGAGAGTTGTCGGGTCGTAAATATGATACGTATGAAGTCGGACAGTGGTGGTACAAGGAAGATGAAATCAACATAGTGGCTTTGAACGAAAGGAAAAACCGGATTCTATTCGGGGAGTGCAAGTGGTCCAAAAACAAAGTCACTTTTAGTTTACTAAACGAACTGAAAGAAAAAGCTGAAAAGGTCAGATGGAAGAACGATGAAAGAAAAGAGAAGTACGCTTTGTTCTCCAAAAATGGATTCTCCGACGAATTAAAAGAGTATTCAATTGAGTCAGACGACCTAAAATTGTATTCTTTAGATGAGATGAAATCGTTATTTTGATCTTGATATTGAGTGTTTCAGACCAGAACTAGATTATTGTAATATCCGGTATTATGAGTTCAGAACTGCCTGGAACGACCAGAGTCACGGACTGATGGATAAGCCTGATCAGGGAAGTGAAGAAGGAACTGGAAGGCTACAAGTTCGTCAAATGTCTTGAATATAAAGCGAACGAGAGAGGAATCCAAGTGATGAGGATGAACGAACACTACACGAGCAAGATGTGCAGCAGGTGTGGTGCTGAAGGAAAGAGAGTGAATCAGGGACTGTTCAAGTGTCCTCGTTGCGGTTACGAGGTAAACGCCGACTTCAACGGCGCCAAGAATATTTTCGATCGCGTCAGGTGGCGCTGGGTAACATTCCCAGCGTTGGGGCTGTGAGTGGACCAGCCCTTAACCCTTCCGGGATGGTCTCCACCTCTGAGTCTTCAAGTGGAGAGACTGAGAAGGGAAGCTCCTTCCTAACGAGCAAAGCAAGTTAGGGGGGAGTAGTTCACATATTCAACCTATGCACATTCCATCCTAATCAAAACCCCGAAGGATAACTTTTCAACAGAAAAATTAAAAAGTGCAATTTTTTCCCCGAGAATCGAACATTTTGTCGGACTAAAATTGACTAAAATTTTGGGAGTTTTAATCGGTTCTAGTTTGCGGAGCGTATAATTACGCATATATATGCGTTTTTCGCGATGGATAACATTTAAGTAATACTGATTAAAAAAGTATTACTGTATAAAATGAAAGGTAAAATAATAAGTATTACAAAGA
>CAYSUV010000270.1:0-2671 GCA_964434275.1 Hadarchaeota archaeon (SeqCode)
GGTTTAACTATGAGACAACCAGGGCTAGGAAAATTCGAATGGATTGAAGAAGAAAGAGAAGAGGGTAGTTAAACTTGGCCGAAAAAGCTTGTAAAAAATGTAACAGGATAGTCGAAGATAAAGATACCTGTCCGGTTTGTGGGGATTCATCTCTCTCCGATGATTGGAGAGGCTATGTCATAATACTTAATCCGGAAGACTCTCAGATTGCGGAAAGAATGGAAGTTAACACCTCAGGACGCTATGCGTTGAGGGTGCGCTGATTTTGAAACTGCCAGAAGATAAACGCCACATCTTCAAAGAACCGTTCGGCAAATTATTTGAAGATTCAAATTCCGCTTTTGAATATTTGGACTCTATAGATTACGAAAAGCTAATTACTGTAGGTGATATAGTATCCGCCACTTTTCTGAAGAACGATTACGAACCTGATCTGGTCATCGCTGACTTCACGACAAAAAGAACCCCAGCAAAAAAAGAAGATATTGAAAAAATCAAAAACTATTCAATCACCTCTGTAAAGATAAAAAATCCGCAAGCCCACATAACTGATGAATTATGGGATGCTATTGATAATGCGGACGAACCTTTAAAGATAATAATTGATGGTGAGGAGGATATGGCCACTCTTCCTGCAGCTCTTCTTTGTCCAAATGGTTCAATAGTCGCTTATGGACAGCCGGGTGAGGGAATTGTTCTTATAGAAGTCGATGGGGAGAAGAAAGAAGAATTTAGGGAATATCTTGATTTTTTAGAAAAAACCTAACAGTTCTTAGCAGTTAAAATCTTTGAAAATTAAAATATTAATTTAACTACTCTAATTTTGAATGATTATCCAATTATGTTTAGAAAGAATAATTATTAGGCTAAATTAAACGATTTAAGAATTTTTTAGAAAAACTTATATAAAATATAAACTAATATAGGATTCAAAGCTAAAAATAAGTGATTTTCATGGGGGAAATACCAAATAAAACCTTAGACAGAATAATAAGAATGTGCGGGGCAGAAAGAGTAAGTAAAAGCGCAGCTGAGGAACTTGGAACACATTTAGAAAATATAAGTCGCAATATTTCGTTTAAAGCGATAGAACTGGCTGAACACGCCGGAAGAAAAACAATAAGAGCAGAAGATGTGAAATTAGCACTCGATAACAAAAAATCGTAAGCCAATTCGTACCTCTAAAAGCCAAAAGGAAAAACTCTTTTCCGTAAAACAGACTTGAAGCTAAAAGACTTACTTCCGGATTTTTCAGAAGTGTAGTTTTAAATAAATAAAATTTTAACCTTTGTGCGGTTGCTATGAAAATAAAATTGTCAGAACAAGAAGGAAATCCTCTGATGGAAAGAAAGGAAATAAAATTCGAAGTAGAACATCGAGACTCTCCAACTCCCTCAAGAGATGAAGTCCTAACAGAACTGGCTTCCGAACTTGAATCATCTGAAGATCTTATTATTATAGAGAAACTAGCTACTCTTCACGGAAGACAAACAGCATCAGGAATAGCCAGACTATATGAATCTGAAGAAAAACTGAAAGAACTCGAACCAGAATACCTATCAAAAAGAACCGAAAAATCGGCGGCGGAAAAAGAAGAAACCGAAGAAAAGGAAGAAGAGAAAGAAGACGAGGAAGAGGAAGCTGAAAGCGAACAAGAGTCCGAAGAGAAACCAGCCGAAGAAAGTGAGGAAAGCGAAGAAACCGAAGAAAAGGAAGAAGAACCAGAATAAAACTACAGAAGAGAGAACCTAAAAGAAAATAACAAGTAAAAAAATAGCAGACTGAAACAAAACAACACGGAGGAAAAAAATGCCTGAAGAAATTGATCTGGACGAAATGGAAGAAGAAGAGGAAGAGGTAGAAGAAGAGGAAGAAGAAGAGGAGGAGCCTGAAGAACCGACACCAGAAGAACCTTCCCAACCTACAGAGCGGGACAAAAGCAAACGGTATGAACTATACGAAACCGAAGGCGGAGAGGTAAAACGCTTAAGAAAATCTTGCCCAAGATGTGGTGCCGGAATATTTCTGGCTGATCACGGTGAAAGATTAGCTTGTGGAAAATGTGGTTATACCGAGTTTAAGCAAAGCTCTTAGTAGTTAAAATTTAGACTAGCTTCTTTTCAGACAAATTGAGGCTTACAGGTTTTTCACCCACACACCTAATTTAGATTTAGACTCTTCTCTAATTTCTACAGCTAACTCATTAACTTGTTTATCTAATTCCTCTAAATCTTCACTCAAATTCTCTATCCTCTTATCAAATTTTTCTAATTCTGACTCTTTACTTTGAATCGATTCTTCTAATCTTTCCTTCTTTTCAAGCAGAGAGGAAGTTTCCCTCTCATTTTCCAGCTCTTCAATTTCATTCTCAATATCAAACACCCTTTTCCGAAAATTCCGAACTTTACGATTATTCAAAATACTTTTAACTTCCTCCAAACGCTTACTTCTCTCTCTATCACCGAGCTCCATCTTATCCCCTAAAACTGTTCTAAGCTCCTCCAACAATTCCTTAAGCTTAGAAAGATTTTCGTCACCCTCAAAAACAGCCGCTTTAACAGGATCGTCTAGATAAGAATCAAGAGCATCCAATACATTCCGCCTCACAATATGTTAATCTCTCTCAATCATCTTACTCATTTTTCGCAAAGGTCTGGCGAGGTGTGAGGTT
>CAYSUV010000271.1:0-2662 GCA_964434275.1 Hadarchaeota archaeon (SeqCode)
CCTATCAGAAAAGCACTTGGATAACTAACGTACTTGCATAAAGAACTTATCGGCAGTGTTTCTGAACGTTAATTGGAGTATTTAGCGGGTTTTTTGTAATCTAGGTGAAAATATGACTGGTTTTGATTGTAGAGTTTTTATTTTCTCCACTCCATAGTTTCTTCAAGTTCTTCGCTACAAGGCGGGCATATCCATGCGACGGCTTCTCCTTTGTTTTGTTTCTTGGTTATTCTTAGTCTTCCTGTGGCTTTTTGTTTGAATGTATTGTTGCAGCCTTTCACATCGCATGTTTTTTTATCTTCACTCATTATAACAAGGTTAATTTTTGGAACTTTCATAATAACTCTGTTGTTGGAGGAGGGTTCGAAAATTCGTGTTTTTGTTATCCTAGAGGGATATATTCCCACTCTTTCGGGGTGTCCTCGATAAATTTGTATTTCGAGAAAATTTTTTCTTGAACAGTTAGACCTGCTTTCTTGGCTTCCTTTTCTAAATTTTCGTATTGATTTATCGGGATGACCATGTTGTATTTTCTGAGGTTAGCCATGATTTCTTCTGGGATTGTTTTTCCCGGTTTTATTTCGACATTTTCCGGTTTTTTTGAGAAGAGGTATGCGACTATTGATCCGGTTTTCAATTTCTCACCAAGTTATGATTCACAAATAGGGTTATTAACGCTGGGTTGAGTTTAGCTTTTTTAGAAAACAAGCTAGTTTTTTGGTTGATTATTTTTGGTGTTAGATCCAGGCTAGGTCTAATTCTACTTTTCTGATTTCTTTCTTTTCTTTGGTTTTGTTTAGGTTTTCTCGGTTTCCTCGGTTTCCTCTTGTGCAGTCTACGTGTTTGTCGCACCACCATAGTCCGTGAACTATGTGTTCGGCTTCTCTTCCGCAGACGCAACATCGCCCCATTGTTCATCACCTTATTTCGAGCTTAGTATGGTGTTATATTTCGCATTAAAGAGTTTTACGTAGACTTTTCGCCCACGTTTTGTGACTAGCGGTCTACAGTGGTTTTTAGCGGTTTTATTTTCTTTTTTACATGTTTTAGAAGTTTTATTATCATTATTTTTAGAAATTTTTTCTAAAATTTTTAAAATTGTTCGAATATTTTCAATCTTTTAGCTAACCAGGTGGGTGAAAAAAGAAGCATTTAAAAAATCCGACAAAAAAACAGGTTTGGATATCATGCCGTATTGTCCAGAATGTAATGAGGAAGTCGATGAAGGTGTTCGAATCTGCCCTAATTGTGGAACAGAAATTCCAAAAGTAGGAAAAATAGGCGCAACCCAATCGGTAGAAAAATCTTCCGGTTTTGAAGGGGTTTTCATGACCCGGTATAGAACAATGCTATCAGTTTTTGGAGGTTTTTTACTCCTATTGATAGGTCAAATGGTTTTGATTGCCCTGGAAAGCTTTAAAATTGGTCTAGCGATTTACCAGATCGGGATATTTTTATTCTCCGCAGGGCTTGTCGGAGGAGGATTAGATGATAACAATATTGACGATGTGAAACAAATAGTGATGATTATAACGGGAGTTGCAGCTCTATTAATACTGAATATGATGGAAATACTTGGACCGATAGGAGCAGCGTTTTTAGGCGGAGGTTTCGCCTACTAATCTAGCTTCCCTCGAAACGATGAATCTTGGTTAAAAGAAGCGTTGGGGTTTTCTTACTCTCTCACATTTTCCACGTTTTTCAAATATTTTTTACCAATCTCGTCCAGTTTGAATGTAGGATTATCGTCTATCTTTTTGACGATTTCTGCATCTTCTAAAAAGTTGAGATGTGTTTTCGCTTCTGATTCGTGCAAATCGAATTTTTTACCTATCTCTTCAAGATTTTTCTCCGATTTCAAACCTATGAAACGCATAATTTTTCTTCTCAAAGGGTTTTCCAACGCTCTCGATATTACTCTATGGTCCTCTTTTGGAGTGTCTTTTATCCATTCTTGAGGGATTTCAAACCCCTCATCATTCGAATCTTTACTCAATAAAATCACCCCCTATATTTTGAGATAAAGCTCCAATAACGTTTTTCACACTCATCTTTAAAACCTATTCGACAACATTTGAATCGTAAAACTAAACTATTCCTAGTCGGTTCTTAGTTAGTACCGTCAGGTTGATCTAGGCAAGTATCGCTCTTAGGAAAGCGCCGTAGGATAATCCGAATATAGGGTTTGTGATACTTCCGGATAGAAACATGAAAACAATCGCGCTTATAGTTAGTAGGATTCCTAATATGAAGAAAAAGTCCGAGTCTAGGTATTTTCCACCCTTTTCAACGAGTTTGTAAATTTTCGCGTACAAGCCTTGAACTTTTGTATCTCTGTATTCTGACAACCATTCTTTGGCAGTGTCTTTATTGATGTAATCGGGAGCCATTGATAGAAAGAGTGCGGTGAGGGAGGTCCATAGAATCAGCACGCTGAAAGCGAATTTTGTAGTCCAAGGATGAGCTAAAAACAGGTAGATAATGAACAATGCCAAACCTATCAGAAATAAAAAATCCAGTCCCGATAGTTTTTCCGTTCCATTAGTTTTGGATTTTCGCGTGTCGTTAGAGTTCTCAATTGTCATCATTTTTAATTGGGTGTGAAAAAATAAATCATTTCGGTAAGTTTTGTTTTAGACTCTTTTTAGGGTCTGTCTTATTG
>CAYSUV010000272.1:0-2657 GCA_964434275.1 Hadarchaeota archaeon (SeqCode)
GCCTATACCCACTTTTTATTAAAATATCGAATTAGATTGTTCTTTGGAAGTTTTTGTGATGGAAATATTGAAGGATGATCGGGGGCTTTCAGTTGTGGTGGGCACATTGCTAGTTATATCCATTATTCTCGCTGCTTTCGCAGCTATATACCCGGCATATTCTCGGGTTAGTGTTCACTCTTCCGAAGCCGACCATATGCGGGGAATAGCTAATAGTTTAATAGATATCCAGACAGAAGTTGAGAGACTGTCTGAGGGGGAAACTAGGTCTTTTAATATAGATATGGCGGCCCAATATCCTCCACTTGTTAGATACCCTAAGAGTGGCGGGGTTCTTTCCTCAAAAGATGTAACTTATGGATACTTAGAATTTGTTGCTAACAATTTCTTTTACCCGGATCAAACTTACTTCTATGAAAGTGGGGCGGTAATAGTTGCAGAAAATGAAGCTTGGATGAGATCTAGTCCGACCTTGATTTATATTGAGAACTTGCCAGGTGGTAATATTTTTGTTAAAGTGAGTAAAATTCAGATAAGTGGTGATGGTTCATCCGTTAGCGGGTCCGGATTTGCTAAAGTGGAAATATCCGTTAATGATTATATAAGGAAGCCGATTAGGTTATCTACAGAAGTCGTTGAAAATTTTTCGAAATACACCCATAGGAAAACGAGAGATGCGTGGGAAAATTATCTTGAAACGAGGAAGGAAGAGTTAAATGAAGAGGGTTATACCGTCAGTAGGGATGGATTAGAAATAACTATTGATTCTACAGGACTGATCTGGTATCGAGAAACTATAAAGAAAATACATATAAAAATTTGATTTTATCTTTCGAATCTATATTTTTAAGGCATCAAAAATCCGCCTAGGACATTTTTCACCAGATATGCTACTATCACACCTAACCAAGATAGGAAGACTACATGTGCATAGGAGCTAACTTCGTTCCCCCCTCTGATAGAGGTGATATAATGTGATGTGAGAAGTGCGTTCAAGAATATTAATATGACCAAAACGAAGTTTATTGCAGGTAAATCATAAACTTCCGTGTGAAAGGCCCCTGCAATCTGGCCTGGTTGTACTAGCGACAGTACCATTCTTATCATTTCTTCTCCGAATTTGAATCCTATGAAAATCGTAGCAACGGCCGCTATTGTTATGGTGTAGAGAACTCCTGTGAGACCGTTTCCAAACCCGTCTCTTCTTTTTCGGAGCCGGGATATTCGTTTAAAGTTTTTGGTGACTATATCTCCCATTGCTTTTGGTTCTCCTCCTTCGGAGGTTCCTTCGAAGTACATGTCGTTAAATCTTGATATGAGGTAACTTCCAGTATCTGCTGAGAAGAAGTCCCAGGCTAGGGCCTCTTCAGCTCTCATCCTCAATCTTTTGTAAAGATCTTTTATATTCGATGTGAGAGCTCCAAAGTCTTTGTTTTTGAGGGATTCTAGAACATTTACAGTGTTTGCATCTCTTGCTGAGGCTGAGGTTGAGAGTGTTCTTATGAAACCGGGGTAATTGTTGTCTCTTCTTTTGATTTTGTTTTCCTCTTGCCAGGTCAATAGTCCAGGAATTGCTAGTGGGGTGAGAGGAATTGCTAGGTAGAACGACACGGGTAGGGATAGTGTGGGTATTATTTCAAAGAATACTTGACCGGCTACAAATGCTAAAAGCACCACGAATAATATAGTCGAGATGATTTGTGCTCTTCCTAGGTAATCAAATCGGTCGGTTATTCCTTCCGTTTCAGTCCATATTGGGTCCTCTGGAACTGTAACTTTTGTTGCCAGTATGAAACCTATCTCAGCTGCTGCGAATATTCCAATTGAAGCGCCGACTAAAAGTAGTGGGTTCAAACCGGTTAGAAATGGGACTATCAGGCTGAAGAGAATGATGAAGACTATCGCTATAATCATTGAGAGAAATAAGTCTCGAAAGTCTTGGAGTCCAGTGATTGAGTCTTCGTACATGGATTCATAGTCAGAGATGACAACTTCTTGTTCATCGAGTAAGAAGTCTCTCACATCTTCACCCGCCGTGGCGGTCCTTCCAAGTCTGTCCAAAAAGTCCGCGAGTATATCGCTAGGAGTCCTTTCAGATACATAGTGACAAGCTTCTTCCAAACTTCTATTCCAAGTATCTACTAATTCTACTACTTTCCCGATTTCTTCGGCAAGTGCGCCGTACTTGTCTTCTTGGTCTGCTAAAGATCTAAATATTTCTAGCCGGCTAATATCAGCAGTTGCAAGCACTCCAGCGTGCGTGATGAATAAATGAATATTTTGCTCAATCTCTCTCTTTCTATTATCCGCCCATATTTTAGGATAGAAAACCCCGATTATTGGGAAAAAGAACCCCATTACATAAAGCAAATACTTAGTTGGGCCTAGAAGGTTGGAAAATAAAATGGAGATGATTATTGCGATTGTTCCAATTGCGGTAAATGGTATTATTAGTTTTGATAAGTACTCGCTTAGAGAATAACCCATTAAGGTGTATGCTCTTTTCCAGTTTCTTTTGTCTTCTTCGGGCATTTCTAATCACTAGAGTGCGAAGGGTAATCCTTCCTCCCCTTCTCGTTGATATGCTCTTATTACATCGACTACTTCATTATAATCTAGAATATTTTTCGTGATGGCTTTTTTGATTATCCAGGCTC
>CAYSUV010000273.1:0-2654 GCA_964434275.1 Hadarchaeota archaeon (SeqCode)
GCTCTGGACAGTGTGACATAATGGCTAGGGATAGAAACACAGGGGACTTGATAGTTATCGAACTCAAGAACCAAAAGGCTACAAAAGAAACCCTTGGACAGCTCCTATCTTACATTGATGGCGCAGAAAGAAAAGTTGCTAAGAATAATCAAGAGGTCAAAGGTCTTGTTATAGCCAAAGAGTTCGGTGATGACTTTCGATCAGCCAAGAACAGAGTGAGTGATGAAATTCTTATGAAAAAGTATTCTGTGGACTTTCAAATGCGAGATTTCTAGTCCCTGTTGTATCAAAATCCGAATGTTTTAGGCACTACATTCTTTCGTTAGATTGGACAAAAATCGGGATAATTGAGTTATTTTGGCATATAGGTTTCTAAAAAAGCATACCATTCGACCAGTACTGCGGTAGATTTATTTCTAAAGCGTTCCCACCTACTCCGATTTCCTTGAAAAAGCAAATTTCCAACATTATTCTAAGTTTGGGAATAGATTCAACTATCTTGTTCCAGTTCACCTCTTTGTCCGGATTAAAAAGATGAGAGAAATAATGTCTTTTATTTCTCACTTCCTTAAGAAAATCCTTTTCTATTCTTACACTAGAAAGAAGTTCTTCGTATTCCTTGTAAATGTCTTCCAAACGGTCTTTTAAGGAGTACTTGTAAGCCCTATTTATGCTTCCTCTCAATCTATTATCAATTCCTTCTTCAATATCACTTGGAATACTTTCGTAAATGTCAGACCTTATTTTTTTCTTGTATTCGTCCTCATCCATATACTCATCTTTTCTCCTTGCCCTGTGGAATCCTTCAAGAGCCTGAACCAAATTCAAGAATATGTTGTTTGGGTAAATGGAGTCGCTGTATCTTACGCCGAAGTAAAAGTCCATAACAGCTCTCAGATCTTCTCGAAGTTCGAGCCAGTTCTCAAGTAGATCTGGGAAATCCTCTTCTATTGATTCGAAGAAAAGTGGTGTCCAATGAAACTGAAAGTTATCATTTTCTCTATGTTCGTTTCTAACCCTGAAATAGGCTTCTATTCTCTCGGGAATTGGATATTCATCCTCACAATGCTCGGGATCTATTTCGCCTATGACCGACATCGGGCTAATTTCTATGCCAAGCATCAGGGAGAAAAAGTCTCTGAGTTTGGATATGAGATCATACGCATCTTCAAACGAAACTCTGTCTTCAGGAACAATATTTATCCATGAGTCCTCCCTTGCCTCGTAGTAGCTTGAAACTGGTTTGTGGCTTTCGTCAGGATTTATTCCCACATCGATCTCTATTTCTCCCCAGTCAAGGTCAACTTTTCTTGTATAATGATTCTCTTCAATGACAGTTTTTGAGAAGTCATCAGAATGATCTATATCCACTCCCCCCTTGTTTACCCACTCGGAGAGATAAGGGAACCTGACCGTTATTTTATCAAAGAGAATGGGTTTCTTCTCAAAATTCTCCCCCAAAAAAATATCGCTTACTTGGAGTGACAGAGTGGATGTTTTGTCACCAGTTCTTGGATTCTGCTGGTGGGTTTTCCCTACGATCTGGCAGTCTGTAAGAGTCACCCTCTCATTTTCGCTTGTTTTCCCGAGAATTATTTCTGCACCCGATTCCAGACCATCGAATTCTTCAGGGTGTCCGTATAGCTTCAGACGAGATTCTTTCCGAGGTTTGAAATTCAAGGTTCCGGAAATTTTCTCCTCTGGGTTATCTGGAATCCACCAGTCTCCCACCAAGCTCAGATTCTTCATGTTCGGTCTATCTACATCTCTAGTGAAGGAGATTAAAAACCCTTAGATTAACGGAATGGAAAACAAAGAAGATAAAAATAAAAAGAAGAGTTTTAGAACCACGTTATCTTCATCGGTGTGAAGAGTTCGTGGTCCTTAGAGATCTCATCCGCCTCCTTGAACTCAGCAATCACCTCGAAATCATTTTCGTCCAGTTCCTCGAATTTTTCACTGCAGATCAGTCCCCAGTCGGTCCAGACGAAGTCCTCAAGAACTTCGCCCTTCTCGTTGACCAGAGTTCTGTTGCAGAGGTCGCAGAGCAGAAACTCCTTGGGAATAATCTCGCTCATTCTATCACCTCCCTCAGAGCTTTCAGGGCCCTGTGCCTGCAGTCTCGGTCCATCATCGAGCACTGGACTATCTCGTAGGCCAGCTGGATCATCTCCGAATTGGAGAGCTCCCTGAAGACCAGGGCCCAGACCAGATCGTGGACTTTTTCGTGCGCCGGAACCTTCTCTCTGCGGGCGCCGACCGAGCAAGCTTTTTCTTTCATGAGACATCACCGGCGCGAACCGTGCGAGGTCGCCATATTTGATTTTAGCGCCAGCGGCCTCCACGAGGGAAAATCAAAATATAGTGCGGCCGATGCCTGAAGCAAAGGTGATGGCGGGAAAAGGAGCGCAGGGTCAGGCCCCAGCTAGTGGAGGCGCGAAGGCAAAGGACCGTTTCTTCCAAATGTATCTTTAAAAGATTTTCTGAGAAGAGATATATTGAGAACTCTTAAAACTTTGGAAAATACCTGTTTCGGTGGTAAGAATGAAAAGAAAAGGAACAAGGCATGCTACTTATACGGCAATTATTCTAGCTGCTGCGATAAGCGTTTCTCTGTTTGCTATGTTCTACTTGTGGCCTGATGCACCATCAGC
>CAYSUV010000274.1:0-2653 GCA_964434275.1 Hadarchaeota archaeon (SeqCode)
TTCCTACAGTGGGTATTACATTAACGCCCGTGACGGGTTTGCAGGATCTGCAACATTATCCACAGAGTGTACAATGCACGTTTGTCTCGGCGAATCTTGTTTCTGCAACTCCAACCTCTTATGCGAATGCTAATACAGCATCAGAGTTTGGACATCTTGCAAGTAACAGGTCTGCAGCAAGTTTTCTAGCCTTTTCGACTCTTTCGGTGTTTGTTTCAACTACTAACCCTTCTTGAACAGGGTAGGTGCAAGCGGTGTGAAGCTCTGAAGAACCTTTAGGAGGTGTGACTTCCACTACACAGATACGGCAAAGTCCAGCTGGTTCATAGGGTTTTTTGTGGCAATGAGTGGGAATTTTTATATCGTGTTCTTCAGCCGCTTCGAGTATAGTCTCCCCTTCCTCTGCTTCGATTTCTTTCCCGTCAATCTCTAAATTGACTTTACTCATTTTCATCTTCGCCTCCAAACTCACAAACTCCGGCTCTACAATACTCTTCTTCAACATGTTCCTTGTACTCTTCACCAAAATGATCTAAAGTGGTAAGGATAGGTCTCGGAGCAGTTTTTCCTAACCCGCAAAGCGACGCGTCTTCGATATAAGAGGCGAGTTCTCTAAGAAGGTTCAAATCATCCATACTAGCGTTTCCCTCAGTTATGTTCACCAAAATATCGTACATTCTTTCCAAGCCTTCTCTACAAGGAGTACATTGACCACAACTCTCACTCATTGTAAAATCTAAGAAATACTTTGCCATATCAACCATACATGTATCTTCATCGTTAACGACAAGTCCGCCGGAACCCATGATGGTTCCCAGATCTGTTAATGTTTCGTAATCTAAGGGAATATCTAAGAATTGCGTAGGTATAAACCCGCCTGAAGGGCCCCCCGTCTGCACTGCTTTTATGTCTTCTAAGTCAGCGTTTCCGATATCTGCAACAATTTCTTTCAGTATAGTTCCAAGTTTAACTTCGATTAGACCCCTTCGATCCACATTTCCTACGAGAGAGAAAACTTTGGTCCCTCCGCTTTTTTCTGTCCCCATGTCCGCGAGAAATTCTGCCCCTCTATTTATTATCGCCGGGATATTTGCCCAGCTTTTAACATTATTTATAATAGTTGGTTTGCCCCAGAGTCCAGCTTCTGTAGGATAAGGTGGTCTAGGTTTAGGAGTAGGTAATTTCCCTTCAATAGCTGACATTAGAGCGGTTTCTTCACCACATACGAAAGCCCCACCACCCTTGCTAATTTCGATATCAAAATCAAAACCGGAATCCATAATGTTGTTTCCTAAAATACCGTATTTTTGAGCTTGTTCCAAAGCAACTTCTAATCTTTCCACGGCCTTTGGATATTCGTTACGAACAAAGATATATCCTTTTTCTGCGTTTATCGTGTAGCCTCCGATAATCATTCCTTCGATCATGGAGTGTGGGTCGCTTTCTAGAACGACTCTGTCCATGTATGCGCCGGGGTCTCCTTCGTCGCCATTGGAGATTATGTATTTCGTATCTTCTTCTACTTCTTTTGCAAGCTCCCATTTTTTTCCGGTTGGGAAGCCGGCTCCGCCTCTTCCTCTGAGGTTCGATTTGGAAACTTTGTTTATTATTTTGTCTGGATTCATTTGGAGTGCTTTGAGAAGAGCGGAATATCCTCCCCGGGAGATATATTCCTTTATCTTTTCGGGATTAATGTAACCGGTGTTTCTAAGCACGACTTTTTTTTGTTTATTAAAGTAATCTAAATCTCCAATCGAGGGGAACTTCTCTAACGTATTGTCCAGATAATCTTTGTCAAAAGGGGATTCTATCTCACCCTCTCTAGGAAAATCGGATAAATTTCTGTTCTTATCTTCTATCAGAGAATATTCATCTTCAATCTTGCAAAATACATAATCCTCCTTAATTTTCCCAGCAGCGGCTTTTTTCATAATTTCTTGTCCCTTCTCCGGGGTTACATTTCTATATAATATCCTGGCTCTCCTTGGGATGTATAGTTCTACTAGAGGTTCTGCATAGCAAGCTCCGATACATCCTACTATTGAGGACCTACCTACCTTTTCAGGGATTCTGGCGTCTTCAACTGAATCCATAGCTGCTTGTGCACCAGCTCCCAGGCCACAAGAGGCTGCTCCAAATCTGAATTTAGGTTTTTTAGGGAAAATTAGTTCTTCTCCGGCTTTTGCTATTTCTTCTAAGTCTGTTTGGTTCTTTATTTCCAATTTTTTAACCTCTTTTTTTGATAATACCTCTTTCTTTCATTTCTTCGATTACTCTTTCCAGTTGTTTTTCTTTCATGTCTAAGTCGTTTGCGGCTGTTGGGATTTCGATTTTCCCTTTCTTTTCTTTTATGTAGTTTAGAACTTCTTGGATTAATTCGTCGGTTACTTTGAGTTTTTCTTCTTCCTCTTCTTCGATTTTTTCCACGATTCCGACTGCTTTTTCGGGAGTTAGGTAGCCGTGGACTTGTTCGCCGTTTTTGGTGTCTATTCTCATTGCAGGGGCTATTGAGCAACATCCGATACAGTGTACGTCTAGTAAGGTGAAGAGACCATCTTCTCTTGTACTACCTTGATCTATTCCTAGGTAATCTTCTAGGGCGGTTAGTATTTCGGGGGCACCTTCGTTGTAGCAGGTTGTACCCATGCAAGTG
>CAYSUV010000275.1:0-2626 GCA_964434275.1 Hadarchaeota archaeon (SeqCode)
AAGTTACTCAGTTCGATTTTATCGTCGTCAACAATTTTTAGTTTCCCAATCCCGGCCACGGCGAGATATATGGAAACCGGAGAGCCCAAACCACCAGCTCCAGCGATAAGAGCGGTTGTGTTTTTTAGTTTTTTCTGACCTTTCTCCCCGAAGTCTTCAATCATTATCTCTCTGTCATATCTAAGCTTATCTCTATCGGAAAGATTCCCCAAATCTTTATCCATTTTTTACTTACCTCTACAAAACTGGATTAGAAATTATTCTTCAACGGTTAAATCGTATTTTTTCGCTATATCTTTGAACGATTCTGCTAAATATTCTATTTGGTTCCAAGTTAAGCCGAACGTGTTCATCTTCCATGTTCTAGTTGCTCCGGGAAATATCCCCATGATTCCCCTCTCTTTTAACTCGTCATAAAAGAAGTATCCTCTCCGGTCATGATCTTTGGCAATCTGGTCAAAACTATCCCTCGTATCCACCTTGACTAGAGTGTGTTTACGAGGCATTTCGCTCATAATCTTGTTGCCTTCAATTTTGAGGAATTCTTCTAGCAGATAATTAGCTTTTTTTAATTCTTCGTCCCAGTCCTTCACTCTTTCTTTTATTTTAGGAAAGCTCGCCATCATCGTTATTGTGTTAGCCCCCATAAGGGTACAACCTAACATTTCTACTTCTTTCGCTCCAAAACTTCTCCCCGTGACATCTCCTTCCATCTCTGTTGTTCTGAAAACTTTATCCGTCCACTTATCAGTAACACCTAAAATACCGGAAGGAGCTGGAGACGCAAAGCTTTTGTGACCGGACCCGATTAAGAAATCGACTCCGATTTCTTTTCCGTTTACTGGTAATACTCCAACCGAATAAGCTCCGTTTAGAAGTATCGGGATATCGTAGTCGTGGGCTACGTCGGCAATTTTTTTAACCTCGTGTTTATTTCCGAACATATAGTCGTAATGATCTACGATCATTAGGTTTGGCAGTGTACCCATGTCGTCTTTTAGTTTTTCTATTTTTTCTTGGGTCGCTTCGGCAGTTTGAATGTTATTCTTCACGGGAACTTCTCGGATTTTTCCGCCAGATTGTTCTGTAGATAAGAACTCTGTGTAGTGTGAAAGGGAAGAAACGAGAACAATGTCCCCTTCATTAACCAGTGTAGAAACTACCGCCTGAAATCCTCGTCTAGCACCTGGGACTAGTCTTACTTCGTCCATACCTACAAATTCTGCTAAATCGGAATGGAATTGTGCAATCGGGGGTTTGTCTATTTTATCTAACCTGAAAGGTTTTTGGCACCAGTCACAAGTAGAATAACCATCACCGTAAGATATTATCGCTTTCATCGCTTCAGGTGTGAGTCTACCCGCCGCTTGAATAGGATTAATGTTTATGAACAATTCTTCACGGGCTCTCGTTTCCAAATCTCCTCCAATCACTCTACCATCTCCTCTTCAATATTGTCCAGCTTTTTCCTAACATCACTAATTATCTTCCCGACCTCTTCCCTCTGATTTTCGTCTAATTCATGGTTCGGACTTGTTTCTCTAAAAATTTCTCTCAAATCTGTTAACCTGTACAAGGTGTCGAAAAGATTCTCAACCGACTTTTTTCCCATAGTAACACCTCTCACATTCAAAGTCAGAGAGAAACATGTAAATAATTTTAGAGTAATTAAAAAACAGACAAAATGAATTTAGACGGAATAAAAATACTAGACATGTCAAGATTACTTCCAGGCCCTTACGGTACGATGCTTCTTGCGGATTTGGGAGCAGAAGTGATTAAAGTAGAGGATCCGGATATGGGTGATTACGCACGTTATCAGGAACCCAAAGTGAAGGATATGGGTGCTCTTTTCGCAATGGTTAACCGAAATAAAAAATCTATTGAACTGGATTTAAAAAGTGAAGAAGGGAAGGAAGTCTTTCTGGATTTGGCGAAAGATGCAGACGTCATTTTCGAACAGTTTCGCCCGGGTGTTGTTGAGAAGCTCGGTGTTGATTATGAGACCGTTAAAGAAGTTAATCCAGAGATTGTTTATTGTTCTCTTTCAGGTTTCGGACAGGAAGGACCTTATAGCGAGAGAGTCGGTCACGATTTGAACTATATTTCTTTGGGTGGACTTCTTGATTTGACAAGGTCAGAAGATGGAAAACCTGCCATTCCCGGTTTTCCGATTTCTGATATGATGGGGGGTGTTTTCTCTGCGTTCTGCATTGTGAATGCTTTGTTAGATAGAGAGTTAGGAAATGATGGGGGAGAATATATAGATATTTCAATGGTGGAAGCTTTAATGTCCTTATCTTCTGGGTGTGTCTCTTGGTTCCCTCTTTTATTGGACGAGCCCCCTGAGGGTAGGGAGACACCATTAACAGGACAATATCCCTGTTATGATATTTATGAGACGAAGGACGGCAGATATGTTACGCTCGCAGCTCTTGAACCTAAGTTTTGGGAGAACTTTTGTGGAGCTGTTGGCAGAGAGGAGCTTAAAAATAAGCACTATGAGGAAGGGGAAGACAAAGAAGAAGTAAGAGAAATCATCAAAAAAGAATTTAAGAGTAAGACATTGGAAGAGTGGGTAAAAATACTAGACGAGAAAGAGGTTATGTTTGCCCCGGTTAAGAAT
>CAYSUV010000276.1:0-2622 GCA_964434275.1 Hadarchaeota archaeon (SeqCode)
TTTTAGCGCTCTCGAATACAGAAGAATGTTGCGATTATAGTTGTAAAGGAGCACAAAGTCGGATTTCTTTCCACGGTTGCTGGTTGTGATATCTCCTTTTCGGAAGAGGGAACTGCTTATTCATCATGCGTTTTATTTGAGTATCCTGAGTTGGAGAGGGTTGAAAGCGAATGTGTAGAGGTCGAAGTGGACTTTCCCTATATCCCCACCTTTCTCGCTTTCAGAGAGCTTGAACCTATGCTCAAGACCGTCAAAAGTATAGAATCAGATGTTTACCTCATAGATTCTCAAGGTTTAGCCCATCCGAGAAGGGCTGGATTAGCCTCTCATTTAGGGGTGATTATTGACAAACCCACTATAGGAGTCGCTAAAAGCAAATTATGTGGTGAAATCGATGAGAAACCTGATTCAAAAAAAGGCTCCTATTCTTACTTGAGAGATGGCGGAGAAATAATCGGCGCAGCAGTTAGAACCAGGGATAATACGAATCCTGTATTCGTAAGCATAGGCCATAATGTGAGTTTGGAAAAAGCTATTGAAATAACTCTTAATTCATCTCCACAATATAAAATTCCAGAACCTATTCGCGCAGCACACAAACTAGCAACAGAAAAGATGAAGAAGTCATGATTAAGTGTGTTTTTAGACCGGTTCTACTTTTTCGACTTCAGGAATTTTTTCTTTTAATGTTCTCTCAATACCTTGAGACAAAGTCATTGTAGACATCGGACAACCAGCACAAGCTCCTACAAGCTTAACTTTAACAATACCTTCATCTGTCACATCTACTAACTCTACATCTCCACCATCAGCCTGAAGTTGAGGTCTGACCTCATCTATAACTTCCTGGACTTTTTCTTTATCCACTTCAAACACCTCTCGTTTGGACTACTTTTATCCACCTTTTTACCACTTTTCTTCTAACTTTCTATAATTTTGAAAGACTGTATCATTCTTTTTGGAACGCTTTTCTGGTCTTTTCTACTATTTCATGAGGGGAATGTATCTTTACAAGATCCCTCGCTTTAAACAAAGTATCTCCTTTAGGCACGATTTCCTCTCCCTCTCGCTCAACTTCAACCACCACTGCATCTACTCCTAAAAAATCACCTTTATCTATTTCCTCTACAGTCTTCCCATCTACAGGAGCTCCTTCTTCTACTGTGAAAATATCTGTATCCTCAACAGTTCTCTCTATCTCATCAGCAGCTTCTTCAGCCTTTTGCTCAATTTCTTGGGCGACTTGTTCCACCTTCTCGGCCGCATTCTTAGCTGATTTTTTGATTTCTTCGGAAACTTTTTCAGCTCCCTTCTCAACATCCTCTTTCCTCATACTAACACCAATAAAGAATATACAAACCAATCTTAAAAATCTCTAATAACTCAAATAAAAGAGATATATAAAAAATACGCACATAACAACCAAGAAAGAGGGGCCGTAGGGTAGTCAGGACTAGCCTCCTACCATGGGGCGGTAGATACCCGAGTTCAAATCTCGGCGGCCCCATCTCCAGATTTTTTTCGGTAATATAGGTAATTATTACGCTTCGAAGTTAAATCAAAATTACTAAAATTAATACATTTCGCATCAAGACACTTTAAATATCCTTTTTTACCATCAGGTGTCCTATAAATCTTATATATAAAATAAGGATATAAAAAAGTCCTTCAAGTCTTTTAATTGTTATATTTAGAGCTAAAATTTAAATTGGTAAACAATATAAACACCATATGGAAATGAGCCAAGTCCAAAAAGGAGGTGATAAAAATGGTTAGGAGGAGGTTCCCCTCTATTTTCAGAGAGATGGTAAAGAAAATGCGCGAAGAAATGGAGAGATTCCCCTTTGGTGGAGAAGAAAAATGGTTCGAAGACCCCTTCGCCGAAATGTTCGAAAAAATCGAAGAGTCCCCAGAAGATCTAGAGGAATTCATAACTGAAGAAGAAACACCAGGAGGAAAAGTCAGAAAATACGGGCCATTTGTCTACGGATTTTCTTACTCCAAAAAGCCAGGGGAAGAACCGGAGATACAAGAATTTGGAAATATAAAATCCGGTGAACACGGAAAAGTAAGACCTGCACCAAAGGGAGAAAGAGAACCGCTGACAGAAGTAGTTGACCTTAACGGCAAATTCGAAATTACAATAGAGATGCCAGGAGTTGAGAAAGAAGAAATAAATTTGACTGCTACCGAAGAAAAAATGAAAGTCAAAACTACCGGAGAAAGAAAATACCGAAAAGAAATCAAATTCGAAGTACCTATAAATCCGGACAAAGTCGACGCAAACTTCCTACATGGATGTCTCACAGTAGAAGTTGAAAAGAAAGAGGAAGAAACAGACGAAGGCAAAGAAATAGAAGTGAAATAAAACAAGAAAACGAGAAAAAAGACAAAACTCTACAAACACCTATTTCTTTTTATAGAAAACTAATTCAAACGAAACGAATAAAATTCACAGCAAAAACAAATAATTCAGAGAAGTAAGAAAAACAAGACGTCGAAAGAATCCCACTTTTCCGAAAAAAATTAAACAAAAGACCGTAAAAAGAATTACGTTATGAAAGAAGAAAATAATTTAGAGATTGGAAAAATTGCAGTCATTGGCGCTGGTGAAATGGGGCA
>CAYSUV010000277.1:0-2604 GCA_964434275.1 Hadarchaeota archaeon (SeqCode)
GGTTGAGACAGATAAATAAATCTTTAGACCGTGTGGGTGTGAAGGAAGACTCTAGAGAAATAGTCATCGTTACCATAGGTGAAGAAAGAAGGGAAGCGGAAATAGCTCAAAAAAATATTCTTAAAATGGTTAAAGTTGAGAGAGATGAGAAAGTTTTGAAAATTGATGAAGAAAAAAAGAAAAAATTGGTAGAGATTTTCTCTATTTCAGAAAAACAAACGGATATTCTACCTCTGGAGAAACTAATTATGGAAAAGGTTGCTCTTCTTAGTTTGGAACAATAAAAGAGGAAAACGGGATTGATTTCAGGTTTCTAAATGTTTCCATTTTTTCTTTCCTTCCGCAACTTTGGTGAGTTGTTTAACTCCTTTCGGGGAACCTCGGATTATCAAACGATCCCCTACTCTTATCGCGGTGTCTTTTCCAGGGTTTAGAAGATAATGGTCTCCTTTTTTCAACATTAGGACATAAACTCCTGTTCTTTTCCATAAGTCTAATTCGCTTAATGTTCTGTTTTCAAGAGAGGATCCTTCTTTCACTTCGACTCTTCCGATTCTTTCTTCAGCATCTTCCAAAGCTTGGGCGAAAACTGGGTGAAGATCCACTCCTCTCAACATAACGTCTGCAATGGAGTCAGCTGCGTCTGAAATGCTTTCCAAAGACTTTACAGCTTGTAAGGCACTGTTAAGATACATCACATCTTTTTCTCTTTTAGCTGCTTTCAAAACCTCTCTCCATGCTTCATAGTTATATTCGTCAAATTTTTGCTCCAATTCTCTAACCTCTTCAGCTACTTCTTCAGATTTGAACAAGACTGAAGAGAAAGCCATATCTACTAGTGAACAACCGCTGTCCCTCATTTGAGACAAGAATTTTCTCAACCGTTTATATCTTCTACTGACACTCCAATCCCTCTCAGGAGCGTCGGCCATATAACAGAATTTTGTGACTCCGTCTATCGGCCCTCTGATTAGTAAGGTGTCTTTTGGTTCTATTTTATCTTCTCCCTTGGGGGAGACTTGCCAGTGGTCTTCTCTTTTTATGGCAAGTATCCATACTGCGAATCGTGTTGGTAGTTCTAGGTTTTCTAGTTTTTCGCCGATGATTTGGGAGTTTTTCCCGACTTTTATTTTCGCGATTTTTTCGTCTGCATCGATCAATGCTTCTTTGACTACTGGATGGATGTCGATTTTTCGAAGTACTAGATTTGCGAGATCACCTGCTGCGTTGGAGATTGATTCGCCGCCGCTTGCGACTTGGAGGACTCCTGTAGTTCTATCTGCTTCTTCTTGGTTTCTTACTGAGATAGCTACTAGTGATCTGATTTGATACATTAGTTCGTCCATCCGATTTTCTAATCCCCGGACTTGCAAAGCTAGTTCTTCGTCTTCATAAAGTATCGACGCGTAAGCCAGATCAATGATTAGATCTGATACATCCTTAGTTTCGGTCAATAATTCCCTAACGTTGTGATTTTCATTGTTTTTTTGCAATGGTTCTCACACTCCAATTATTGTGACCATGATTAGTAAACTTACCACCCCGGCCACGTCAACTACAGTCGTTACAACCGGTATGACGACATTATCTGGGTCTATCCCTCGTGTATAAGAGAGGAATGCGGCTGTTAAACTTGTCATTGCGATTATTCCGGTTAGCAGCATTCCGGCGCCGAAGAAGATGAAAGCTATTTTTAAAGATTCTAGAAATGCGCTTCCTGTGAGTTTTGTTATCATGAAGAAGATTACTCCGGTGAATGAGAAAACTAGGAGGCCTAGTGAGGCTGAGGCTGTGAGGTTGATTGTTAGGGTGGTTTGGTCTTTGAAGTCTGGTGTGATTGTTCCTAGGTGGAGTGCTGAGGATAGTCTGGCTCCTAGTATGCTTCCGATGTTTCCACCTATTCCGTTGATTGGTGGGACCATTGCTAGTGTGATTGCGGTTATTTTTCCGGAGTAAAATTCTAGCATGTATCCTGCTATTAGTCCGATTGTTACGCTAACAAGGATGATTTGATAACTGTCTGATAGTATTTTTTTAAGCTTGTATATCGGCATTTACATCACTAGGAAAACTCCTATGTAGATTGAAAAGATTGTGAAAAAGTCCCCTAGGGAGGCCATTAGCGGACTGGTGATGTTGTCGGGGTCCCACCCTTTTCGATAAGAGAATAGGGCGATGATGACGGTTAGTCCGACAAGTCCGAAACTGGAAAGCGTTCCCGCGATAATAGCGATTAGGAGAAGGTTGGCAAATAAGTGAAAGGTGAATGGGTGGAGTCCGGTTATAGTGGTTATTGTGAAACCAAGGACACCGATTGCGACCGAAGCTAGGAGAGTGAGTAAGATAGAAGCGGTCACATTCGTCTGAACTCCTCTACTCCAAAGATTATCCGGTTCTATAACACCCTGATGAAGTCCCGTCCCGAGCCTTGACGCAAGAGCCCCTCCAATATTACCCCTCAGAGCGAGCAAAGGCGGAACCATCACCAGAATACCTGGCAATGTAAAACTCGACTCTAACCCACCCAACAAAGAACCACCACCCACCTGTATAAGAGCGCAAAAAAGCAAAATAGGCAAAACCTGCCGGATTATTTTCGAAATC
>CAYSUV010000278.1:0-2596 GCA_964434275.1 Hadarchaeota archaeon (SeqCode)
AGTCTATGAAGGCGGAACAGAAATCTTCAAAACCGATCCAGCGAAAATACTTCTAGCATGGTTAAGAATTCTAGATTATAAACACTCTCGAAGAGGGTGGTCTGTGGTTCTAGAGCAAAATAGTTATTCTATTGATGAGATTAAAAATTTTCTCGATAATCGGACCTATCCACAAAACATGTTGAGTTTTCTGGACAAGCTTGAGGACTCTAAAAATATTACTACGGTGGCGAGAAAAGTTTTCAATAAGTACGGAATTGATAATGCTTTCGCCGACAAGGTGATAGAGGTTCTTCAATCCGTTTTCACAAGTTCTTATATGAATCTTGGTAGAATAATTCAGTTCATTGAAGACAATATCGAGTATGGGAAGAGTTACGAAGTAGACAATACTCCCAAAAAGAACGTGGTCAAGGTCCGGACGATACATGCCGAAAAAGGGCTGGAGCATCCTATAGTTTTTATCTCGGATATTAATCAGGGTCATTTTCCTAGTACAACCAGCAAGTTCAAAGCCATTAACTATGATGACCCGATTGGGTTGAGACAAAAAAAGAAATACGATGATAGTGACATACCCTACGTTTACGATAATTGGAGGACTGAGCTGCTATATAAATGCCTAACCGGTGATTACGACGAAGAAAGACGACTTATGTATGTAGCTATGACTAGAGCAAAGCGTCATCTGTTTTTCACGGCAGAGAAAGAAAAAGCTAGCAGATTTTTCCAAGACTTGGAAATTGAGGCGGAGGATGTAGAGCCCGATATTAGTAAAGCTGGAGAAGAAGAAGTCGAATCAACTGAATTAGAATTTAAACCCCCTTCCGTCCCATCTCCGCTCAAACTTTCTGTTCATTCAGTTATGGGTCCGATAGAAAGCGAGGGAAAAAGTATGGAATACGGCACTAGAGTACACTTGTTTGCCGAAAACCTCGCTAGAGGAAAGGATGTGAAGGCTAAAAATGTGGATGAAGAAAATGTTCTAGAATTTATAACAAATCTTGACGGAGAACTTATTCCCGAGGAAAGTTGTTTTCTCCCACTAGAAACTAAAGATAGGAAAATAACCTTGAGCGGTACTATAGATCTAATTAATAAAAAAGAAAATCAGGTTCAAATATATGACTACAAAACCGATAGAAGCAGAAAAAACGAAGGGGAATACGTAAAACAGCTAAGCGCCTACTATCACGTCCTAAAAGAGGTTTTCAAAGATAAAAAAGTAACAGCATACATTTTTTACTCTTATACTGGAAAAAAAGTACCCATAACCCTCGTTTCTAAAAAAGAACTAGCAAAAAGTCTCGAAAAACACTTCTTTAAATAGTTATAAACCCGAACACGATTGACTCTAAAACCACCAAAATTCACTTTACTTTCACTTACCCCACCCAATAAGACACTTCTTTCTAAACAATCCTAAATCCTACGGTGACCGGTGTCGGGGAAGGAAAAATAAACACCAGCCTCCTTACCCCGACCGCCGGGTAATCTTAAACCATAATCAAGGAGAGGTGATAAAATTAGCAGTCCTTCAGATTTGAAAGGAATCGGAGTAGCTACCGAAGAAAGACTTGTAGAATCAGGTTACAAAAACCTAGAAAGCATCGCAACATCAACCCCACCAGAACTAGCAAGCGCAGCAGAAATTGGAGAATCGAAAGCAGCAAAAATGATTAGACGGGCGCAAGAAACTGTCGACGGAATGGGATACGAACTCGGAACAGACGTGCTAAAAAGACGGAAAGAAGTCGACAAAATCTCCACTGGAAGTGAAAGTTTAGACAATATGCTAGGCGGAGGTGTGGAAACCCAAGGAATAACCGAATTTTACGGGGAATTCAGAACCGGAAAAACACAGATATCACACCAATTAAGCATAAACACACAACGACTGGAAGGAGAAAACGGAACCGATCCACACGTAGTTTACATAGATACAGAACACACCTTCAGACCAGAACGGATAGAAAAAATGGCGGAAGGAATAGACAGAGACCCCCAAGAAGCTTTAGAAAAAATTCATGTAGCCAGAGGATCAACAACCGACCACCAAATGCTTTTAGTTGAGAAAGTCGAGGAAATCGCCGAAGGAAATGAAGTAAAGCTCCTAGTAGTAGACGGGCTAATGTCCAATTTCAGAACCGAATATGTAGGAAGAGGAGCACTCGCAGAGAGACAACAAAAACTCGGAAAACATCTAAGTGATTTACATGACCTCGCCGAAAAACATAACTTAGCAGTCGTCGTCACAAACCATGTCCAATCCGATCCTAATTCCTTCTTCGGTGACCCAACCAAACCAATAGGAGGGCATGTCCTGGGCCACGCAGCTACTATCAGAGTTTATCTAAGGAAAAGCAAGAAAAATCAGCGGAAAGCAAAACTTATAGACCACCCGCAACTTCCACCTGAAACCGCACAGTTTAAGATAACGGAGCAAGGAGTAAGAGACTAACTCCAAGCAAGCATCACAACCGAAACTGGAGATTCCTACGAGAAAATATAAAGGATTTTCTGTTCCATTCTAATTTTTAAATGTGAATAAACGAAAGATTATTGTAGAAGATTGGGAAAACTAGTCTCTCTTAAC
>CAYSUV010000279.1:0-2567 GCA_964434275.1 Hadarchaeota archaeon (SeqCode)
CCCTCTGGAACCACCATTCTCTTAAGTTTCCACTTGGACATTCGAAGCCCCTTTTAAAACTACCTCTGCCACTTTAGAAATAAAACTAATCAAGCAATTATCAGAGATAAGAATATAGAATAAACCCCCTGTATATGAAACATAAAGACATTTCCTGTTTTTAAAACCGAGATAAGACTCCTGAAATTACAATCTAGTAAAACCTTTAGAGATTTCGGACAATAAGATATGGTCTTATTCAGCTAAAATTAGAAAAAGATTTGACAAATTAACATAGATAGAGAGCAAAAATGTCCGAAAAAGAAGGCAAAAACAGAACAGACAACATAGGCAGGCAAGAGTATTTAAGAAGAATATATTACCTCCTTGCCGCATTTATAGCCCTAGCCATAATTTCTATAATACCCACACCCGAAGCTCTATCCCCCACAGGACAGAGAGCCCTAGGCGTGCTAGCATTCGTCACAATTCTTTGGGTAACAGAAGCCTTCCCTCTCGGCCTAACTGCTCTTTTCGGAGCGATGCTCCTTCCCGTCCTCGGAATCTTCGATCCTTCAAAATCATTCATAGGATTTGGAAGCACGGCTCTATTCTTCCTTATAGGAGCACTTTCCTTCGGAATAGCGATGCAAAAAACTAATCTCCATAAAAGAATAGCCCTAAAATTCCTAAGAAGATTTGGAAAAAATGCAACCACAATCATATTCAGCGTAACTATACTTGGAGGACTAATGTCGTGGACGATGCCTGAACACGCAGTAGCAGCAATCTTACTACCTGTACTAATCGGAATAGTAAGGGCGGGAGATATAGATCAAAACAATAACTTCGGAATAGCAATATTCCTAGCACTAACCTACTCAACCTCAGTAGGGAGTATAGGAACTCTACTTGGTGGGGCAAGAAACGTACTAGCTATTGGAATCCTGAAAGAATCAGCAAACATCACACTAAATTTCCTAGACTGGATAATAGCTGGCGGTCCAATCTCCATAATTTTGATACTTTTAACATTCATAATACTAAAATTCGTATATCCTTGGAAAGATGTGAAAACCAGCAAAATCAAACAAAAAATGGAAGAAGAAATCAAAGATATAGGTCCGATGAGCGATGCGGAAAAAAAAGCAGGGATAATATTTGGAATCGCTTTTGTTTTATGGGTTGTAATGGGAGCTACTATAGGGCTAGCAACTGTCGCAATAGGCGGATTAATCCTTCTAATAATAACCCGTACTATTACCTGGAAAGACTTAGAAGAAAACATGCCATGGGGACTATTATTTCTCTATGGAGGGGCCTTAACTCTAAGTCATGCATTGAGAGAAACCGAAGCGGTTTATTTTCTTGCAAACGGTTTAATTCAGATAATTGGGGAAAATCCTCTTCTAGTAGCTATTGCGCTTCTCGTTATGGTGATTTTAATATCAAACGTTATGAGCAATTCGGCAGCAACCGCAGTAATCCTACCAATCGCTATCCCCACTCTAATGGGGCTGGGAGGATTTACTGCTAAACTACCTACTTATTTAATCGCTATGGGTTCTGCAATGGCTTTTATGTTACCAATCGCCACTCCAAGCGCTGCAATAGCATATTCCTCGGGATATATCGAAATCAGAGACTTAGCAAAAGCAGGTGCTATCCTGAATATAGCCAGTGTCCTAATTTTCGTAACTGTTGGGTTTGGTTGGTGGAAACTCATAGGAGTATGGTAAACCCAATCTGCATAACTCTCTAATCTACTCAAATAGACTTAATTTTTTACTAAGTTCTTCCTCAAAGTCAGGTAATTTATCTTCTAACTCAGAAGAAATATTGTCCCCTATACTATCATCCTTTGGCTGTATCCCTAGAATTAGAATCTCTTCTGGAGCTTCTTCAACCTTTTCAGACAAATCCAATATCTCGAACAAACTCGTTCCATGAGTTCCTCCGCTGTTTCTTAAAGATTCAACTTCCTCAGGAGAAAAGAAAACATAATCACCAGCATCGCCACCAAAACGGACAGCATCAACGATAATCACCTTTTCTAAATCCTTTAAAATGTGTAATATTTTCATGCCGCCAGTTCCGGCATCGAAAATTTTCACATCTGAGGGAAGGTTCTTCTCTTTCATCCTGCGAGCTAAAAGTACACCTACCCCATCATCGCCCTTCAGAGTGTTCCCTATACCTATAACTCCTATCATAGCGTTCTCACTAAGGAAAATAGGTTTCCATACTGATAACTATTCTACAAATTCAACGTCAAGGTAATGAGCAGAGCAAGAGATACAAGGATCATAAGCTCTGACAAGCATCTTCAAAAGCTTTTCTATTTCATCTTCTGACTTATCCAAAACTTGAGGAACTAATTTTTCCATATCATTCTGTATATTCCCATGGTTTTGATTAGTTGGGATTACACAATTACCGTCGGTACAAACTCCTTCCTCATCATAAGTATAGTCATGGAAAAGTATTCCTCTCGGAACTTCAACCGCAGCAATTCCGTTTCCAGCTTTAACATCTAACTCGGGTTGGTGATAATCCCCTTGAGGTTGCAAGCCTCTATCGAGTAACTC
>CAYSUV010000280.1:0-2567 GCA_964434275.1 Hadarchaeota archaeon (SeqCode)
CGTGAGCTCGGAGATGTGTATAAGAGACAGGGGCTAAACCCCTTGTGAGGTATCATATAAGGGTTGTCAGCTTCCTGTGGTGGCGGAGCGATTATGGGGGCTAGAATAGCGATTGCGGCGAAAAACAAAATTATGCTTAAACCGGCTAGTGAAATCGGGTTGTTTTTTATTTTTCTGAGAGTAAATTTCAAATCTTCCAGTCTTGGCCCCATATTCTTTTCGAAACGTTTGTAACGGGCTTTGATTTTTTTCATAAAGTTTGGAGATTTTTCAGACATTTTTTTTCCTCGATAGAATCTTTAAAGGTCTGGAATGGGAGGAGCTTTTGTTTTATTTTGGTATTTTTTTCAAAGTTTGCCATGTTATCCGAGTCTCACTCTTGGATCTATGTAAGCGTATAGAATATCTACAATCAGATTTACAGTGAGAATAATAACAGCGAATATGAGTGTGAATCCGATGATTACTGGGTAGTCTAATTGTCCAGCTGCAGTTACGAAAAACCATCCTATTCCTTTGTAAACAAATATTGTTTCGACGATAAATGATCCGAGCAATAGTGTTATTACGAGATATCCTGCTACGGTAACTACAGGTATCAAAGCGTTTCTCCTGCCATGTTTGTTTATAACTATGTTTTCTTTCAGACCTTTAGCTCGGGCAGTTGTGATATATCCTCTGTTAAGCACGTTTAGCATGCTGGATCTTGTTATTCTAGTAATCAAAGCCCAACTACTTACTACAAGTGTGGTTAAAGGCAGAACTAGGTGTTTTAAAGAGTTTATTAACACCTTCGGATCCAAGTTAAGAATAGAGTCTATCGTGTGAATTCTTGTATATTGGATAAACGCTTTGCTATGGACATAACTTTGGATTGGGGAAGATAATCTCCGAGGACCGAATAATCCGAGAACGGCATAACCTATCCAAAGTAAGAGCAATCCCAACCAAAAATTCGGCATTGCATATCCAATAATTGACCCCACTCTTGTTGCGTGGTCTGTAGGGTCATTATGGTGAACTGCTGAGGTTACACCCATTTTGATGGATGCATAGATGATGATAGGGGCAGCGAAAAGAAATAGTTCCAGAGTAGCTGGCACGAAATATATGAACGCTTTTGCTACAGGCATGTTCGCGGTTGTAGACCATCCCAGATTTCCGTGAAGTAGGCTTCCGAACCAGTGATAGAGTTGAACATGCATAGGATCGTCTAAGTGGTATTTGTCTATGATTTGTCCTAGGTTTGCATATTCATAAGGGGTTTGAGCAAAGGCAACCGCTCTTTCTTGAGCGGGAATAAATTGTAAAAGAAAAAATAGGATTAAGATAGCACCGATAGCTGTCGGAACCAATAGCATTAACCTTCTTCCGATGTAGGATTTTAAATCCATCTTTCTCAACTCAATGTTTTTCTACGTTATTACAAGCTGTTTTTTTATTTTTGCTTTAAATGGTTGTGAAGAGGATTGGCATTTAGCCAACCTCTCACAATCTCTAATTTGTTTTGAGTGTTTTAACCTTTGGACAATGGATAGGCGTATATTGTACCTCCGTACATTGGGTTGTGGTACCATCCATCTATCCAGCTTCTGTGATGTCTCTGAGCTTTAGGTTCACACAATGGAACACTAATAGCTTGGTCGTGGTATATTTCTTGAAGTTCATAGTATATGTCCTGTCTTACTTGAGAATCTGTGGCGTTTATTCCTTGTTTAATTAGGTTATCTACGTATTCGTTTTCGTATTCCTGGAATCCGGAGAAAGTCCCTCCGCTATGCATAAATGGGACCACGAAGTTGTGAGCATCCGGGAAGTCTGCTTGCCATCCGATTACATATAGCGGCAATTTGTATCCAACTAATTCTCCTAGAATAGAACTCCATTTTCTCTCTTTAACTTCGATTTCAAACGCATCGTTTATGTTTTCAACTTGTTGTTCCCAGATTTGAGCAGCGATCTTCCTTTGGTTCGCTCCGGAGTTGTAAAGAATTGTCAGTTTAAATCCGTTCTCCCATACAGGACCCGGATCGCTTACGGTTCCTCCGAAGGCTTTCTTGAACTGTTCTTCTGCTTTTTGTAAGTTATCACTATAGACTTCTTGATTCGAGTTGTAGTTGGGCAATGAGCTTGGTATTGGTCCTGGTACCCTTTTAGCTTGCCCCAAGAATACATCGTCTATGTATGTTTGGTAGTCAAACGCGTAAGAGAAGGCTCTTCTAATGTGCGTATCGCTGAAAAAGTCTGTTGGTATTCCGTTTCCGTCTAGTTCTCCGCTTCCAATCCAACTACTGTTATCGTTGATCTCGAATGTGTAGAATGCTGCCGGATTGGTTTGAATTTGGGGTAGATTTTCGTGCACTGTGACGCCTTTTTTATCGTTTACTTCGCTTGCGTGAGCCCTTTCCACATTGATAATGTCTACATCGCCTGCTAGGAATTCGCTTTTTCTGGTCGACCATTCTTTGACCAGTCTAAATTTCACTTCCTTAAGGCTTGCCGGGTCTCTCCAGTAATCGTCAAACTTAGATAAAGCCACTTTTTTTCCTTTTTCCCAACCGTCCAAT
>CAYSUV010000281.1:0-2555 GCA_964434275.1 Hadarchaeota archaeon (SeqCode)
ACATAAGGCTCAATATTCTCCAAGGTGGATTTAGACAAGTTATCTATAACCGCAACGTTATGACCTTCATCCAACAGTTCCTCAACTAAATGACTGCCGAAAAAACCTGCTCCACCGGTAACCATAATCTCTCTAGTCATTCTAACACTTACCATACCTTCGTTTTTTTTTGAAAAAAAGCTTTTCGTAAACTCTGATAACGTTCAAATAATTAAGGTAAGAAACCTTCAAACCTTTATCTCCAACTATTATTTTTATTAGTGAAACGATGAATACATTTGCAATCCTAAAAACCATATCCCGACACTTTTCGAGAGTATTGATAATCCTAATGATCATGACCATCTTAATACTTACTTCCACCCACACCAAAACACCTCACCAAAAATCACTGTGGAGAAAGAAAAATGAAAACCATTAAAAAAATAAAAAACCAAATCCAAAACCCTTCAGTAATCGTTCTACTAACCCTAATAACAGCAGCGACCATACTCAGGCTATACGACTTAGGAACCCAGAGTGTATGGTTTGACGAAGCCACATCAGCGATAGCCGCCCGATCAATCCTTCAACACGGTTCTCCTATAATGCCATCAGGGGAAGTTTTCTCTCGAGCAATTCTCCACAAAACACTAGTAGCTCTCTCATTCAAAACATTCGGATTCTCCACGGTTGCTGGGAGAATCCCAGCAGCTTTTTTCGGCACATTTTCTATCATAGTTTCTTATTTCTTGGGCAGAAAGTTGAAAAACAAAAGAGTCGGACTGATTTTAGCTTTTTTCATAACTTTTTCTACAGTTCAAATTGCTTGGTCGCGCCAGATCAGGATGTATCAACAGTTGCAGTTCTTTTTCCTCTTGTCTTTGTATTTTTTGGAGAGGTTTTTAGATAATATGAGTTGGAAAAGTCTGGTATTTACTCTGATTCCTGTTTTTTGTATGACGATCAGTCATGATGCTTTCGGTTATCTTCTCACGATCCCTTTGCTGGTCTGGTTTTTGATAGATAAGTCGGGCTGGTTGAAACAAAAAATCACCAATATTCGAGAAACAAACCATAAAAACATTCTTATAATGATAAGCTTGGCGGCGGTTTTAGCGACACTTTTCTATTTGAAAGGTTTTCGCTTAACAGGGTTTGTTGAACGGGCTACGGGGACTAGCGTTAATTATGCGTTTGATTATTATTCTCACTTTTGGGAGGAGATGGGTTACTTTTTCATATTGGCAATGTCCGGGGCGGTTCTTGGTTTTTACGAGGGGAAGAATCACTCGCTATATGTTTTGAGTTTTTCCATACCTTTTTTCATCGTAGCTTTTCATGTTTTAGCTCTTCAACACAGGTACGTCTTCATGCTTTTCCCATTATTATTCCTCTTCGCAGCTCTAACCTTGGAATATGTTTATGAAGCTGTGAAAAAATTCTCACAAAAAAACTTGAACAAAAAAACCCCAAAATGGATAATTCCGACAATCACCATAGGTATAATCATAACCGCTCTCATCCCAACCGGAAACTACACATTCACTCCGAAAACACGATATGATTTAGGTTATACAGCTCCGCAAGCCGAATTCAGACCCGCTTACCAATATATCGAAAACAATTGGAGAAAAAACGACGTCATCATCTCCACACTACCATCAGTCACCTGGTACTATCTTCAAAGAAGTGATTATTGGATCTCTTTCTCTTATTGGGGTTTAGACACAAAACCCGAAACTGACCATTATACCGGTGCGAAAGTTATCCAAAATAAGGAAAACATCCAAAAAATAATCGAAGAAAAACAAGGATGGATAGTTATAGAAGAAATGGGAAAAAGAGACATCGACAAACCAATTCTAAACTTTATCCAAGAAAAACTTACAACAGTCAAAAAAGTTAGCGGTGAAGGGGTTTGGGTTTACCGTTTCGATTAAACTAGAATAACTCGTAACGCTCAAAAAACACTATTTTTATAAGTAAAAATTGAGAAACACTTTAGGAGGAGTTCAAAACATGAAATCGTCAGAGAAAAACAAAATAGCTTCCGTTCTTTTAGTGATAACATTACTAGCCGGAGCAGCTGTCGCGACCATAGCGGACGCTCCAGAAGCATCCGCTCAAGAACCAGGATACGGCGAAGAAGGTGGAGGAGGAGTAAGCATCCCCACAGAAACCGTATTTTGGGGATCAATCGTTACAATACTGGTAGTAACTGCAGTTCTGTTCGCGCTAGGAATAAGAATATAGCACAAAACAACCCTAACAAACAGGAACTGGAAGCCGCCTTACCTAAACAGTTTAAACGATAATGAAAAAAAGTAGCAATCTGAATACTCCAAACAATTTCCCCCATTTTTAATATTTTACCAGATTTACCCTACTTGCTAGAAGACACAAAAAATTTTGAAAATACGTTTTTTTTCGATATTTTTTTAAATATCACTTGACAATAAACCTCAGGGTGAAATAATTGGATAGCGACAAGGTACTAGGGGCTGGAATATTAATTGGGGTCATTATCGCCGCCATTGCTTATTTCGGTTTTATATATCTAGGATACGTTCAAC
>CAYSUV010000282.1:0-2551 GCA_964434275.1 Hadarchaeota archaeon (SeqCode)
ATGCTTCTCCATACACATTTTCACCTACAATTGGACGCTTTTCGATAAACTCTAAGTCCAGTTCAGCCTCAAAAGAGAACATTTCTAGTTTTTCAGAGAATATTTTCTTTATTTCCTTTCTTCTTCTCTTAAAAAAGGGGAGGACGTTTTTCATTTTTCCAAAACTTTTTTGATCTGGTCTTTTAGCTCTTGGCCCTTCTCCGTAGCACGGTAAAATTTCATCTTTTTCTTCTCCGGTGTGAGACATTCCACAAGCCCTTCCTCTTCTAATTCTTTTAGGGCTTTGCTTACGTGGCTTATCGGAACTTCGAGTTTTTCTGCTAGATTGGAGGGTGTGTTTTCCTTTTTTGTAAGTTCCAAGAAAACTTTTAGTCTGGGCTGACTTGCCATCACAAAGCTTATTTTGTTCCAATCCGGCATCACCTCGTATTCATTATTCCTTAATTTTAATTTAGTTATAAAATTTTGTATCTAATTAATAACTAATTTCTTTATCTCCAGCTTCATTGAAAATTTTGAAGCTACTTAATTAAAAAGGAGAAACGGATTTTATGAACTTTAACTCAGCAGAAGAAAGAATTAGGGAACTCGAAGTAGGAGGGAAAATCAATCTATATACGGCAGAAGATGGATCTCAGATTTTTGTGAAAAAACCAGAAAATGTTCCTAGCCAACTTAGGCGTAAAATACCGCCCGCCCTAAACTTTCAGATATTTCTAAATCCCCCTAGGGACGAGGAATTTCGTCCGAATCACTTAAGAGTATTAATTGATTACCATCTCAAAAAGAAAAGTGAAAAGAACCTTTATAAAGAACTCCTCTCTTCTGTTGAAGCTATCTACAGAGGAAAAGACCCGGAAAATCAACTTCAAAAATTCAACTCCTATAATTTTCCTATGCAGATAGATCCACTTGACGTAACTTTTTATCTGACACAACTCTTCATGATCGAGCAAGAAATAACCTGGGGGAAAGGGACGGAGTATGGAAGTAAATATGAACCGCCTCGTCTTTTCTTTTTGGGTTATGTGCGGATGGTATTTGACGAAGCTAAAGAGATCGATAAGATTTGTTGGGGTGCAGCTAACCGTAACCAGCCACTAGTTGGATATACAAAATACAATAATAAGAAAAGGGATGAATTTTCGGAAGAAAAAGACAAATTATGGTATCTTTCCACCTAATACTCTTCTCAAAGACTTAAGAACTGAAAGTCGATACTTTCTTCTGAGTTTTACCCTTTCTCATTTCCTTGGGGATGTTAGTGACCAAGATCTCATAAACTGGACCCCTCGTTTCAGCCTTAGAGCTAATATCTCGATTTGCAGTGACGCGCTTCACTTCAAATTCCTCAACTTCTTCATATAGTTCTCTAACCGGTTCTGCCCAAGAATTACTCAAAACGAAAAGAACACCATCGTCCTCTAGACGCATACAATTGTCTCTCAACCTTTTCTGTCCATCGAAATCAAACCCCTCCTTTGAATATTGCGTAAAATCCGCAGTTTCACTAACGGGCTGATAGGGAGGATCAAAATAAACTAAATCTTCAGCCTCTACTTCGTCCAGTACATACTCAAAATCTTCATTTAGAATCTCTAAACTTCGCAAAACTCTACTGCACTTTTCAATCTGTTCTTCACGAATCCAATCCGGATTGGAATAATCCCCAAACGGGACATTGAATTTTCCGTTTGAATTCTCCCGATAAAGCCCATTAAAACAAGTCCGGTTCAAATAAAGAAGCAGACTTGCTTCCCTTACTTTATCTAATTCCTCCCCCCGAACCGGTTTATTAAACTCCTCCCGAGCATTATAGTATTCATTTTCATCATTTCCATAATCGTGCGACCTATTTTCTTCAATAAGCTCCTCAGGTCTATTCTTCACGACCTCATAAAATCTCATAAGCCGAGAGTTTACATCATTGATAGTACCGCTCCTCGGCTCGATGCGAAAAGTAACCGCTCCGCCCCCAAACATAGGTTCATGAAACGAGCGAGATTTAAAATCCTTAGGGAAGAGAGCTAATATGTCCTCTAAGAGCTGTCTTTTTCCGCCAGCCCATTTTAATATCGGTTTTACCATCAAATCAACATCTGATTTTTTCTTTTTGTCTATTAGGGGATTCTAAATCCTCCTGTAAATTTGCTTCCCTCAACACATTTATGAACAGTTCTTTTGAAGGTTTCCAGTAACTCTAAAGAGATTAAAGTCAATTACTAACAAGGAGTCAAAATGAAAGAGCTGAATATCTACAAAGAATGGGGGCTGAATACTAAGGATGAGGTCTTCAATTTTCTAATTGAAACATTGAAAGACTCTATCTACACATGGAAATATTTTGTTGATTGGGAAAAAATTCGAAATCGAGTAGAAGATCTAGAAGTGGAACTCAATATGCTAAATTCATTGATAGGAAAGGAGAATATCGAACAAAAATTTCTAGAGCTCGTAGATGAATATCCTCGGGTAAGAAAAGTCCTTCCGCTGTTAATTGCGGTAAGACAAAACAAATTGAGAAAAATGTCGATTCTAGAAGATCCTAAAG
>CAYSUV010000283.1:0-2543 GCA_964434275.1 Hadarchaeota archaeon (SeqCode)
TTTGGAAATATTTTTAAGTATGAAAACAAAGGGGTGAAGGGTGACAAAATGCCTTTATGGTTACTCGTCTTGAAGATAATCGTTGGGATTATCCTAATTCTAGTAATAGGTGGGACGGGATTATTCGGTTACATAGCATGGAAAGCCAGAGCCCGAAAGTGGAGCGGCGGAATGTTCGCAATAGCAATAGTTTCAATATTCCTACTATACTGGCTTATACTTGGCGACCCGTTTGAAGTAGTCCCATTGTCAATAGGACCCTACCTACTTTAAGAAAAAATTCCGAAAAAAGTTTACCATTTGATTTCTTACTCAGCCCAATATTCTTCATTTAATTCTTGGGCGAACTCGTGAAGACGAACTCTCACCTTATTCGCTGCCTCGTTAAACTCTTCTTGATTATTAAAAGAATCCTTAATCTTTTTCAAACGGGGCTCAGCAAATATCTCAAAAGCCAAATCAATATCCTCTTCTTTTAAAGGCTCATCTTCCACCTTATCCACTAACAATTCAGAGGCTTTTTCCACTATCCATTCAATATCTGTAGAACCCATCTTTCCTAACCTATTTAGCTTTTCAAGTTTAATAAAACGAAACGGTGAAAATATGCAACTTTCCGACGCTATAAAATCTCGCAGAAGTATTCGAAGTTTCAAACCGGATCCTATTCCTAAAAAGGATTTGAACGAGATTCTGGACGCAGGACGTTGGGCACCCTCATCCGGAAATACCCAACCTCTTGAACTGGTTGTTATAAAAAAAGAAAATAAAAAGAAAGAACTCGCCGAAGCTGCTCGCGGACAATCTTTCATTGCAGAAGCTCCAGTTGCAGTAGTCGTTTGCGCTAACATTCCTCGCACAGCCGAAACTTACGGAAAAAGAGGTAGAAGGATGTACATCCTTCAGGACACTGCAGCCGCAGTACAGAACATCTTATTGAAAGCCTACTCAATGGACTATGGGACTTGTTGGATAGGTTCTTTTTTTGATGAAGAGGTAAGCAAGGTTATTGAGGCTCCTGACTGGATCAGACCGATGGCCATAATACCAATTGGCAAACCGAATGAAAATCCGGAAGCTCCACCGAGGAGAAATTTAAAGGACATTATCCATGAAGAAACATTCTCAGAATAATTAAAGAAGAGTATAATATTTAAGGTAAATACAGGGAAAAGTCATAAAGGCATGTTTTTTAATAGGTTTTCCTTGATAACAGGGGGAAAATCTCGTGTTTAAGGAAATAAAACAAGTTAAAGAAAGCAAACGCACCTCTGAATACCTTTCTTCCGTTGATGAAAAATTAGAAGAGGTGGAAGAAAAAATAGTTTCAGTTATTCTCTTCGGAAGCTACGCTAGAGGGGACAATACCGAAATGTCTGATGTAGATCTTTTAATAGTCTTCAAAGATAACGTTCCCGACAGATTATTATCTGAAATGGACGAGATATTGACTGAAATGGAAAAAAGATACAACTATGCAGAAAAGCCAAATGGATTTTTAGAGAAACTAATCTATTCACTTAAAAGGAAAACAGGTATGTTCGTGTCACACTTCATCTGTAAGGAGGAAGATCTTAGGAGAAAAGATTTCTCCAAAATATTCTCTACCGAAAAATTTCTATCTTCTGTAATCGCCCCTAGCGATCTGGTGCTAAATAATATGGAACAAGATGGTATTGCATTATACGGCAAACCAATGACTAGAAACCTTAAACAGCCGATAGAAGTTGGTTCCATGATCAAAAGCTTATTTATGAACTCGCTAACAGCAATCGGAAGCGCAATAATAGCCCCTTTTTATAAAAAGACTACTGAACTGAGTACAGAAGCTGTAAAGTGGAGCTTATTAAGTATTCACCAGTTTTTAACCCAGCGGAGCGGAGGAGTTAATGAAGCAATTAGTTTTCTGAAACGAAAAGGAATCTACACCTCAGAAACTCTGGAAGAGTTCAAATCTTTAAGAAATCATCTCAGAGAGAATCCACTATTCATCTTCAAAGTTCCGCCACTGATAATAAAGCTGCACTTAGAAGCGATAAAGCACAGAGGATTATAAAATGCTACCTTCCGCTCATTTTTTCTCTACCATGATACTTTACCTAGTTATGGAAAATTTTTTTCCTCTACCTCCCAACTCACTTCTCATCATGTTAATACTAGGAATCGGAATAGATGGTGATATCTTAATAAAGGAAGCACACCGAAAACTACCTACTCATTCTATTTTCTTATTACTAATCGCGTTTCCTGTTCTACTTTTCGGTAAATGGTATTTTTTCATAACATTCGCTACTATCTCTCTTCATTTACTCCTAGATTCTTTGGACTGGGAGTTTTACCCACTTTACCCATTTTCTAAAAAAACAATCGGGCTTAGCATTCTTCAAAAAAATTCTAACATCGAACCTGAAGAAAACACGATTTTAGATTTCATAAAAAAATATATCTCAAACCGAAAAATCTTACTTTTAGAAATAATTCTTGCAATAACAACAATTCTCTCTTGGACCCTAATAAATATCAAGATTTAAGCAAGCTATCGC
>CAYSUV010000284.1:0-2540 GCA_964434275.1 Hadarchaeota archaeon (SeqCode)
GTAATGTTCCTGTTTATGATGGAAAGATTGTCGATGTTATGATTGGCGATGGGATAGTGAGGAGAGAGAATGATTTTGAGAAGGAAGGGATGAGAGGGAATCTAGATACTGTTCTTGCAAATGAAGTTTTTCCTGAGACTGATGATAAAGCATTGACATATGAAGCGGTGAATCTTGCTGCTGAAGATTTGAAAAAATTTCGGATTCATCCTTTGGATTATTGGAGTGTTTCTGATAAGGAAGAACTCATTGGCGTTTGCAAAGAGAGAGTAAAGAAAGGGGAAGAAGTTGTTATAAAACCTTACGGCGGGAGCGGGGGAAATGGTGTAAATATTATTTTAGACGAGGGAGAAGTCGAAAAAAAGGTAGAAACGAGTCTTAAAGAGTTTTATACTCGTTTTGGAGAAAATAGGAGAGCTTTTCCCTATACTGTTTGCGAAAAAGTTAACTTCAGACCTGTTACATGGCAAAATTCGGATCGGAATTTCGACATACGGATTTATGTTGCTAGAAAAGATGATGAGATCGTTCCGTGCGGTGGACTTGCAAGAATAGCTTTAGAACCATTCTCTAGGGAGCAAAAGAAAAAATGTTTTGTTGTGAATCTTTCTGGATATGAGGGGATTGATGTTGAGAGAGGTATAGGTCTTTCTAAAAGTGGTTTGGAGACCTTGGAATTATCCGAACAAGATTTTGTAGACATGTTTTCCGCTTCGGTTGTTCTTTTCAAAAAGATTATAGAGAACCATGGTAAGGTTTTGAAGTCTTTTACTGGGGAACGTTTAGAAAAAATATAAAATCGGATAGTTATATAAAAACCTTTGAATACTAAAGTTGTGGGGTGTTAAATTGCCTTATTGTCAACAATGTGGAGAAGAAATAGATTCGGATGCGAAATTTTGCGATAATTGCGGTGCTCCAATAAAAGCGGGAAAAAGTGAGAAAGTAAGCAAAACAACTCGAAGTAAAGGAAGTAACACTTTGGATATAGAAGAGAATATTGAAGGAGCTTTGACATATGTTTTAGGATGGCTTACCGGAATAGTCTTCCTCGTTTTAGAGAAAAAGAGTGATTTTGTCCGTTTCCACGCCATGCAATCAATTGTGACTTTCCTCCCCTTGTCAATCCTCACCTGGATATTGCGATGGGTTGGAAGACCTACATGGGGATACTCGCATTATAGCCCCGGTATTCCTGCGCTCATGTACTTATCGTGGATTATAGGGTTAGGGATGTTTCTTGTGTGGCTTTTACTAATGTTCAAAGCATACCAAGGTGAACGTTTCAAGCTACCAGTTATAGGGGATATCTCCGAGGATCTTCTGAGTTCTGTTTAGTTGAAAATTTATTTTAGTAAAAACCAGTGATTTACAAACACCATCCAGCTTAGGGGAGGTACCAAGTGGTTTTAGAAAAAAATATTTCCAAGGATTCTCAAGAAGAACTCTTGAAACTAGCAGAGGAAAGAATCTTTTCTCTAGGTTTGGATGATTTGACTGCAAGGCTATCCTACAAGAATATGAGTTATGCTATAGCGAAAATAATGTATATTCTGGACAACGATAATGTTTATAGTGTTTTTGCTCCCGACGCCACAATAACTCGAAACAAGCCGAGATGGTTAGCGGGTTTTGGATATGGCGCAGCGATTCACTGGCCGAGGCAAAATATTGCTTTTCCAGACATTCGGCCGAATGGTTGTGGAATGTTGTTGATGAGGTTGGATCATTTGCCTTCGGAGAGGGATTTGGTTGAGTCTGCTTCTGATGTGAATTCTAGGGATCTTTGTTTGGAGGGTTTGGATATTAAACCTGATTTTGGTAAGGGTAATCATTTTTTCGAGTTTTATGAACCCAGTTATGTTTCTGAGGATTGTGAATTGTCGGAGGATGATTATTTTGCTATTATTCACGGTTCTGCTCAAGAGTTAAAGAGTGGTGTGTATGGTTGGTCTGAGGAGGGGGAGAGTGTGGAGACGCCGGTGGGTCGTTTGAATGTTTTGCATGGCGATCAGGCTGAAAGTTACTTTGAGGATTGCAATAGGTTGGCGTCCTTTTCTAAGAGGCGTCGAGAGTTTTTAGCTGAGGAAGTGATAGGTGATTTTGAGGTTTTATCCAATTATAATCATCAAGGTATGTGTTCGCCGAATGAAGTTAGGTTAGGTTGTTATAATACGGGGGAACAGGGGGATGGTGGGTTGTTTCCGGTAACGTTAAGGTGGGATCAGCCGACTTTCATTTTTGAAGGTTTGCAAAATATTTCAAAAGATGTGATGGGTTCGTTAGGCTTTTTGGATAGGGCTAAAAGTTTAGGGTTCTTTGAGGATTTGTTGAACATTAATATTCTCCCTCATGGAGGGGGTTATGAAATAAAGTTGCCTTATAAAAACTTTGAAGTAACTAGTACGGAGTTGGGAAATATTTACACTCTTAAGCCGGGTTCTTCTCAAGATGATGAGTATGAAGATTTGAGCGAGATGGCTATAACTAATCCTTCTTCATTGCCTTTTTCTTATCGAGGATCTGAAGTGGTCGAAAGG
>CAYSUV010000285.1:0-2540 GCA_964434275.1 Hadarchaeota archaeon (SeqCode)
TGCAAGACTTGCGTACGAGGCAGCCAAAGGCGGAGTTGACATAATCAAAGACGATGAATTGATGTCGGATAGGCCTTTCAGTCGATTAGAGGATAGGGTTACAGAAACAATGGAATCTCTTGAGAGGGCGAATGAAGAAAAAGGTGAAGAAACTCTCTATGCGGTTGAGATAACGGAGGACTTACCCGATGTTCTAGAAAATGCTGACAAAGCTATAGATGCTGGCGCGAATTGTCTTCTAATAAACTATTTAGCCGTGGGTTTCCCTATTGTTCGTCAAATAGCTGAAGACGAAAGTATAGATGTGCCGATTATGGGTCATATGGATTGTGCAGGAGCTTATTATCGTGATCCTTGGTCCGGAATAAGATCTGATCTGATTTTCGGGAAACTTCCACGTCTTTCAGGTCTGGATATGATGATTTTTCCAAGCCCGTACGGTAAGGCTACTGTGAGAGAGAATAAACATATTGAGGCAGCTAAAGCAATGAGATACCCTCTCTATGATATTAAACAAATGTTTCCTATGCCAAGTGGCGGAATACAACCAAGTATGATTCCAGAAACGATCGAAAAACTAGGAAAGGAAATAATAATAGCTGCAGGTGCTGGAATACATGCTCATCCTGATGGACCGACAGCCGGTGGAAAGGCTTTCCGTCAAGCAATTGATGCGGTTATGGATGGAGTGATGGATTTAGAGACTTATACTCAGCATGAAGATGTCCCTGAATTAGAAGCAGCTCTGAAAGCTTGGTAGAATTCATAAAATTTTTCTTTTCTATTTTTTATTTTTCGTCAAAATTTTCATAGAATCAGGTCGGTTTTTTTCTAAATACAGGATAAGATTAATTAAACAAACTGTTAACTGTATACCACGTAAAGCATTATTTTCTTAGGTGAAAATATGGCTACCGCACAAAAAGGACAAGGATATGACAGAGGGTCTACGGTTTTCAGTCCAGAAGGAAAGATTTTCCAAGTACAGTACGCTCAAGAGGCGGTGAAAAAAGGACTAACAGCGATAGGGGCAAAAACGGACGCAGGAGTAGTTTTAGCCGCGGAACGGAAGAAAACTAATAAATTAGTCGAAGAAGATTCCGTAGAAAAAGTATTGCAAATAGATGAACATATTGGGGTTGCAGCAGCTGGATTAATAGCCGATGCAAGGGTGTTGATTGATCAAGCTCGGATAAAATCACAAGTAAACAGACTTCGATTTGACGAAGTAATATCTGTGGAAAGATTAGCAGAAGAGATAGGGGAAATCAAACAAGGTTACACTCAGACCGGAGGAGTGAGGCCATTCGGAACAAAATTTCTAATAGGTGGAGTCGGTGAAACCGGTCCACATTTATTTGAAACTGATCCTAGTGGTGCAATCGCGGAATATAACGCTCATGCCATCGGAGGTGGAACGGAAAAGGCTACTGATGAACTTGAAAAAAACTATCGAAAAAACATGGATATGAGCGAACTGATTCAACTAAATCTCAAAGCATTGAGTGAAGTCATCGATGGTGAACTTAGCCCCGACAAGGTGGAGGTAGCTAAGACCGATGCAGACGATCAGGTTTTTGAAAAACTTTCCGAGGATAGAATCAGAGAAGCCATTCGTTCGTTTGAGTCTAGCGCTTGAATCGGGTTATGCTAAGTTAATCTCTTATTTACTTAACATACAGGGTAAAGTTTTCTCGGTTATTGAGTTTTTATCCCATAAATTTGAGCTTATCTGTAAGTTTATAGTAACCGTCCAAGATTAGAAATCCGCTTATCAAACCAGTTATTATCGATGCTATATTAAATCCCATAAGCGTAGTTCTGCTGAAAGTCTTGCTAGGAGAGAGAGTCACAGTTATTATTATCGGAACAAATACGATTACTACCCCTACAATTACTTCAAAAAATTCTATATCTCTATCAATTGCCATTTTCCAGCCTCCTATCTTCTTTAGTAAAGACTTTTTTAATTAATTTTCCAATCAGAGTAAAATTTTACCTATAATCCCCCAAATAAGTCGTAGTTTATCGAAGTTTATCCAAATCTATCTCTAAGAAGTGATAGTAGTCCTCATCTAATTCATCAACATTTATTATTATCAAATCGGTCTCTTCCGAATCAATATCAATATTTTTTAGATATTTTTCCTCCGCCTCTTCATCACTTTGAGCGTTGATTAATGCAAAATTGTAAAAAACGGACCGATCCTCTGCAGATTCCTCAACAATTAAAAACATTGCCATAAGTTCACCTTATTTATTTTTTGATTGAGCTTTTTTGTAGTCATCGTATTCTAAAAACTTTAGCCTATCAGTTAGCTTATAGTAACCATCTAATATGAGGAATCCTGCAATCAAGCCAGCTACTATCGAAGCTAGACTAAATCCTAGTAACGAAGTTCTAGTGTATACCTCTTTTCCTGATAGTGATATTATAGCGATAATTGGTATAAAAAACGCTGCTGCTCCTAAAACAACTTCAAAAAACTCATAATCTTTTCTAAAAAACATTCTTTTCCTTATTACTATTTATCTGAACC
>CAYSUV010000286.1:0-2536 GCA_964434275.1 Hadarchaeota archaeon (SeqCode)
TTATTTGACTCATGCCCATGTACTTGTTCTCTTCATGCATTTCAGAGTCAGTTATGCAAAGAATAATATCATGATCTGCATTCGTAGCATTTGTGTTGAATTGTTTAGTCCCGTTAATAATCCACTCATTTCCCTCTTTCCTAGCTTTTGTTCTGATAGCCCCAACGTCGGTTCCGCAATCAGGTTCGGTAAATGCAATAGCCCACTTAGCTTTATCCCTGACAATTTCGGTTAGATACTTCTCTTTTTGTTCTTCAGTACCAAAAAGCAATAAGGCATCAGACCCTAGAAGGCCGGACCATAAAATCCCAAAAAAGGGATCTACAGTACTTAGAGCTTCTGTGGTTAAGGCACTATCCAGAACTCCAAGACCAGGACCACCATATTTTTCAGGTATCCAAGTTCCTAGAAAACCCATTTCCAACGCTTCTTCGAATAACTCGACCGGAAAATTTTCCTCCTTATCAAACTCTCGAATTTTTTTATCATCATACTCGTTTTCGAATTTGCTTTCAGCCCAGTCTTTAGCTGCTTTATATATGTCTTTTTGTTCTTGTGATAGTTCGAATGACATATTTAGCTCACTCTTTTTCATTTTCTCGTGATGTTTTTCTTATTCTCCTTCGAAATTCGGTTCTCTGCTGTCTAAGAAATCGTCGATACCTTCTTCTACATCCTTCGTTCCTAATAGTATTCCAAAACCTGACTTCTCTACCGCTAAGCCAGATGGTAGCGGAGCATCTACACCGCGATGAATCGCTTCCTTTGCGATCCTTTGAGCAATCGGGGGGCCGGATGTGATTTTTTCTATAATTTCGTTCAAAGTATTCTCAAGATTTTCTCCTTCAACTGCTTTTGTAACAAGGTTCAATTCTTCAGCTTCCTTTCCGGTTACATTTTCTCCTAAGATTATGATTTCTTTTGCTTTAGCAATGCCGACGAGTCTTGTTAGTCGTTGTGTCCCGCCTCCTCCTGGTATTAGGCCGAGTTTTATTTCCGGCTGTCCTAATTGTGCGTTTTTATCAGCAATTCGAAAGTCACAAGCAGCTGCAAGTTCCATTCCTCCACCTAAGCAGTAACCCTCTATAGCAGCGATAGTAATCTGAGGAAGTTCTTCTAAAGCTGTGAACACGTCAGGCATTGTAGGTGCTTTGGATGGCGTGATTCTGTTTAGCATTGTTACGTCTGCTCCTGCACAAAAATGGTCTCCAGTCCCTTTCAGGACTAGGCACTGTACCTCCTCTTCTTTTTTGAGCCTTCGAAAAGCATCATCAAGTTCTTCAAAAACTTCCATATTCAACGAATTCATTCTGTCCGGTCTGTTGATGGTTATAGTTGCTAGCTTTTCTTCTAGATTTTTCTCAAACTTAATTGTGAAGTATTCTTGTTCTTCACCGTTATAGGTGTAAAACCCTTCACCAGCTTTTTTTCCAGTTTTTTCTTTGTCAACCATTTCGATTAACAAGTCGACAGGTTCGTATCTTTCACTTTTTTCGAGAGTTTTGACAATGGAATCTAAGCCGATTTCGTCTCCGAGCCGACAAGGACCTTTGGGGTATGCGGTAGCCATACGCATTGCTAGGTCGATTTCTTCGGCATCGGCTACGTTCATTTGGATTAGTCTAGCAGCTTCATTGATTGTGGGTGCGATGATGGGTAACGGGTCGTAGGCGTCTGCTTGGTCGGGAGAGGCAGTGCATCCTTCACCGTCTTCAGTCCAATCGTGCCAACCTTCTCCTGTTTTTTTACCAAGTTGTCCGTTTTCGACTTTTTTCATTTGATTTGGAGGGATTTTAAGGCGTGAGCCTCCTCCTTCCGCGCCTTCGACAGGGATGTCTAAACCTGTCTGATCTGCAAGTTCTAATGGACCCATTGGAAATCCGAAGTTGTATTTACAAGCGGCATCAATTTCCTCCATTTTTCCTTTGTTTTCGTGAAGTTGCCAAGCCCCTTCGATCATGTAGGGACCTATTATCCGTGAGGTTACGAATCCTTCTACGTCTTTTCTCACCACGATATGTTCTTTTCCGAGTTTGTCGCAGAATCTCTCCGAGGTTTCAACTGTTTCATCACTAGTTTGTTCTCCTCTGATTATTTCGACAAAATTCATTAATACTGGTGGATTGAAGAAGTGAAGACCTATTACTTTGTCTTTATTTTCGACTCCTCCCGCGATTTTTGTAATGGGAATTCCGCTAGTGTTTGTTCCGAGAATTGCGTGGTCGGGGGAGTGTTTGTCTATATCCTTAAAAACAGAACGTTTTAATTCGATTTTCTCTGGAACTGCTTCTATCACTAGATCAGTATTTTTCACTGCTTCACTTATTTCGGTTGTTGTAGAGATTCTGTCAATTGCGGAGGATGCTTTCTCTTCGCTTATACTCTCCTTTTCTACTAATTTTTCTAAACTCCACTCAATTTTGTTTATTGCTTTTTCAATAATCTCTTTTTCGATATCATAAACAGTAACTTCGAATCAACTAATTGCAGCGATTTCTACGATTCGTTGCCCCATATTACCTGGCTCGTATACACA
>CAYSUV010000287.1:0-2534 GCA_964434275.1 Hadarchaeota archaeon (SeqCode)
TCTATCCATTCTTTGTCTGTCAATCTGTCACCATTTTCAACCAATATCAACCGTTCCCCACAATCGGGGCATTTTGTATAGAACTTCGGTGAAGATAATCCACCAAAATTTTTTTTGGTTTCATTACAATTATGAGAATAGATTTTTTCTTTCATCATTAGACACCTCCAAAGTCATACTTCCACCTTCTTAATTACTATGACCTCATTTGAAAGTGGGTAACATTCATAAGGATCATCTTTAGACCATTGAACATCTGTTACATCACTCATTTTTTGACACCTCATAAGTCATCTATTCCACATCCTCTTTGGATATAAATAAAGAAAGGGGTTTATGGGTAATCTGGTTCACCCATTTTGTCAAGACATCTATCAGGAACTAGGTCGCTTATTTTCATAGTTTTATTCTCGACCATTATCACTGGTTCATCGTTACCATTAAAAAGCATCATACCTGTACCACCACCTTTCAACGGTAATTCATCTTGCCATTTTTCTACACCTAGCTTTTCCATTTTCTCCTCTAATGCTTGACACATTATTTCGTCTGCCGTTTTTACCATATTTATCACACATCCTCCACTTCAAATATATCTATAAAAAGTGTAATCCAGAGGAAAATAACTAATAATGAACTAAACAAATTAGTATTATGATACCATACATACATCCCAAATGTTAATGCTATCAAGAAAGTTATATGGTCAGCCTTCATCCAATGTCTCCAACCATCCATATCTATTCCGCCTCCTCTAATTCATCTATTCGTTCTTCCAATTTCCTCAACCATTCTATAATTCCTTCTTGGTCGTCTTTCAACTCTTTAATTTTGTCCAAAGTTGGAAGTTCCTCTGATTCATCTGATATTTCCAAATATATCAAATTTCTTAATCCTATCCTATCTATCTTTATTTTTCCATCTTCCATATATCTATCTTGGTTCTCAAGCCACTCTAATTGTTCATTTATAATTTTGTCTATCTTTTCCAATTTTATCCATCTTTCACTCATCTCTGAACACCTCCAAGTATAAATAGAAAGAAAAAAAGTTTTCACTCATATTTCTCCCTCTGTTTACAAGCACAACAAAGCCGTTCATCTTTCCTACCTTGAAAAAATTCCTTTCCACAATTTTCGCATTTTCTCCTCACCATCTATTCCACCTCCTCATCTTTGTAAAAATCAATCATTTCTCTCACCCACTCCAAAGCATCGATTTGAGACGATTTATCTTCCTTTGAACTCTTCAACACCTGTATTTTCTTTATTATCTCGCTTTCAAACCCATCGACATCCATATCTATTCCGCCTCCTTTATCTCTTGATAACATCCACAGTCTTTTCCAGCCACCTTGCATTTGTGTCTGTTCTTTTTGAACACTAAACGCCATTCTTCATTTTCTTCTCCACAAAATCCACATTCCATATCTATTTCACCCTCTCTTCTTCATTTTGATTATTCTCCCATAAATTCTCAAATCTTACTTTCGTTCCTGTATCTCCAGCTCTAACACCTTCCAAATACCATCTATATGCTTCTTCTTTATTCATCTATCCTTCCTCCTTCCATCCGTGCTGTTTTTTGATATTTTTTTCTGTCTTCTCCAGTATTTCCTGCATCTTTTCTCGATCATCCTTCACCTGATTCAGTAACTCTTCGATATCGCTACGCATCCATATTATTTTCAAGTACCCGAGGTTGAATTCCTTTATATTCTTAGTTCCACCTACACCCACGCCTTCAAATTCTGAATCCCATTTTAATATTATAGTTCCTTTCATTTTTCCATCCACATCCATCCCACTTCTTCCGTTTTTTGTGCAATTCTGCCGAACATATTTATTTTTCTCCCATATACAATTCCACGATATAATTTTTGACTGTCGCCACTTTATGACCAAGCAATCTGGCGATTTCCTTCGCCGAAAATCCGTGTTCAAACATCTCCAAAATCAACTCCTGCCGTTTTTCCGAAAGTTCTGCACCCTCTGATTTTTTCATGTGTACATCTCTCTTTTCAAACCACTTGTATATAGTGGATTCGTTCAATCTAAATTCTTCCGCTATCTCTGGAACTGACCACCCCTTTTGATATTGGTCGATTACTATTTGTATAAGCCGTTCTTTATAATCTTTCAATTTCATATTCATAACATTCACCTCTTAATCGTTCTTTCGTCGCCTTCCGAATTTCTTATGATGATTTCATCCTCTTTCTGCTCGATTTCGACCCAATACTTGCCGTACTCGACTCGGTCTGGGATGTCGTCGGGATCGACTTCGTATCGATAGGTGTTGTACTTTTTGAACCGATTGACTTCTTCTATCCGCTTGAGAAATACCGCCAGACGGCGGGACGACATACCCAAATCCCGTTTGAGTGCCGAAGCGGAAACCCGTCTCCCACAGATTTGGGTAATCGCCTGCACTTTTTTCTTGTTTTGATGTTGGTTGGATTGTTTTCCCAGATGCATATTATCACTTCATCGCCCAATTCGGGATTGAATCTTTCATCTTTTTCTGGATTTTTT
>CAYSUV010000288.1:0-2531 GCA_964434275.1 Hadarchaeota archaeon (SeqCode)
GGTGTTTCCGGTTAGGTATGCTTCACCGGTTGGATCGGTTACGATCGTCCAGCTATATGATAGTGAATCATTTTCTGGATCTGTGCTCCCGGTACCGTCGAGCGTTATGGTTTTGTTTTCTTGGACAGCGTAAGGTCCGTTCGCGTCGGCTTTGGGCGGCTTGTTTACAGATCGTGCGACTTCGATGTTTTTGGAAACAGTATTGGTTTTTCCACCGTTGTCCCAAACCTTTAGTTTTACTGTATAGGTTTCAGCGTTTTCATAGGAGTGTGTTGGGTTTTGTTTTGTTGATGTGGTTCCGTCTCCAAAGTCCCAGCTCCAGTTTTCGATAGTTCCATCATTGTCGTATGAATTGTCTGTGAAATTGATCATATTGTCGGTTGTTGGTGATGTCGGATTATAATTAAAGTCCGGAATTGGTTTTTGGTTCACGGTTATGTTATTGACTGCCACAGTAGTTTTTTCAGAGTCTGATTTACCGTTTCCGTCCGAAACTTTTAACTTGACTTTGATATTAGTGTCTGAGTTTACTGACGGGGCGTGGAATACAGGAGTTGCTGTACTACTGTCGGTGAGGCTTGCTGCGTTCGTTGGATCGTCAGTTATGGTCCATGAGTAGGAAAGGGTATCGTCATCGGGGTCATTACTTCCACTTCCATCTAACTCTACTGTACTTTCTTCATCGACCGAATAGGGACCTCCGGCATCTGCGTTTGGAGCGTTGTTTGCTCCGTCTCCTGTTGAGATTGTGAATTTTCGCGCCGATGTCCAAGGTGTTGTATAAGGATCTTTTTCAAAGCCTTTGACTCGCCAGTAATAAGTTCCGTCTGAGAGTGTGGAAGTTGTGAATTCTCCGGTCGGAGTTGTGTCGTTTTCTACGATGTTGGAAAAGTTAGAGTCGCTAGCAACTTGTATTTGGTATGTTGAAAGGATGGGTGTTGTCCATTTTAGAGTGGGGGTAGTGTCGTTTAGTGTTGTTCCATCGCCCGGATTTTTGAGTGTTATGAAGGAGAGGGGGAAGTTGTCGGAGGCATTTTTTCCAAATGAGTATGGGTCTTCAAGCACGCCATCATTGTTAGTGTCTGTCGTATTGTCGGGTGCTTGCCAGTTTCCCCAATAGTTTCCTATCGTGCCGTTATCCCAATTGTTTTGATTTTCATCATAGGCATGATCTTTGTTTTTCAGAAATACGTTTTTATAGATTAGATTGTTCGTCCCTTCGATCATAATTCCGATTTCAGAGTTTTTGATAATTGAGTGAGTTATAATATTATTGTCGGATTTCATGATTTGGAAACCAGCCATACTATTTTCGGTTCGAATTTTGTTGATTATATTGTTCTCTGATCCGTTTAGTAAGATACCAGCCATGTTCTGAATCAGGTTATCGTTTTTCAATTTTGAATTATGAGTGTTTTCTAGAACGATACCTTCAACATTATTTTTAATAGTTATATTTTCTACTAGGATGTTATCGCATGAAACGAGTAATACGATTCCTGGATTGTTATCTTCGTTGATCACTAAATCTTTCTTGTTGTTAAGATATATTATCGGTTTACCGTTTATGGTGTTTGTTTGATCGATGTCATGTAAGAAATATTTATGAATGAACTTTTCTCCTGAGGGCATAATCCCGAAATTCATCATGTTATTTTCTATAGAATTATTCCTCATAAAAATATTTTCAGAATCCAATATCGCCATTCCCATAATGTTTTTTGAAATATGGTTGTTATCGAAGTGATCTTCTTTTGTCATAATCGTAACCAAGCCGAAGGATTGCGAATTTTCAATTTTATTATTTTCTATAAGGTTTTTCGATGAAAGCATCAGCATTAGTTGTCCAGAAGGACCTCCCCCTCCTCCCATCCCACCTCCTAAAGTCATGTTACCTCCATTGTTTTCTAAAATATTTTTGCCGATGTAGTTTTTATGAGAGTGCTCCAAGATGAGGCCTACTAGGTTTTTTCTTAATTTTATGTTTTCTATTCGGATATTTTCTGATTTGTATAAACTTAGACCATAAGCATTGTTTTCGATTTTTATATTTTCGACAATTATATTTTCACAGTTAACTAACCCAAGATAGCCGATTTCGTTTTCCTGATTTATCTTTATGTTTTCTCTGTTTTCGAGGTATAGAACTTCTTTACCGTTAACAGTATTTGAATTATCGATTTTATTGTTCTCGGAGAAGGATATCGCTAAATTATACTCATTCTTTGAAAGGGTATTATATTTCAAAGTTATCTCTCTTGAAGAATTCAGTAACAATCCGATCCAGTTCTTTTCTATCTGGTTATTTTCAAGTTTGATCCCGAAACCACTTCCAATATTAATCCCTATTTCATTATTCTTTGTTTCATTATTTTCCAGAACATTACCATCACAAAATCTCAAGTCAAATCCTTCGTCCTTATTATTTTTCGCAATATTATTCTCAAGAACATTATTTGAAGAACAATCAAGATCAAATCCAGCCCTGTAATTTTCGGAAATATTATTTCAATATTGGTTTGTGGAAGATT
>CAYSUV010000289.1:0-2502 GCA_964434275.1 Hadarchaeota archaeon (SeqCode)
TGTGCTTTGTCTTTTGTCCAAGCTATCCATGTTTATCTGTTTTTAATATTTTTTACAGGAATCCAATATTTGCATAACTTATCAGAAGTTATAGACAAATTTTCACCAACAGCAGGATCATGAACATAAATATTGTTGTCTTGATACCCTACCACTACGACTGTGTGACGTATCTTTCTAGCAATTATTCTGATTATAACTGGATCATTTTCGTCAATTTCCTTTTTCAAGTCTTTTACTCGCAAAGCGGCAAAATTAGAATTTTCTAAATAATTTCGAATCTCGGGAAACATGTTCTCAAAATTTACAGCTATATTCTCATGGACAAACTCCTGAGTATACTGGGTCTTCCCATAGTAATGCAAAACCATCGCTACTGAAGCCTCAGAACAAAACATTTCATTCTGAGAGATATATGGAACATTCAAAATAACAGAGTTCGACAAATTCTCTTCCGGATTATTTTCATAAATTATAGACGAATCCGAACGATAAGAGTTCGATAAAAAGAGAGAAAACCCTGCTAACGCTACAATAACCAAGAATATTATAACCAAAGACAGTTTTCTCATCGTTGCTCACTTCAAGAAATTTGAAACCTTAACAAAGCTCCTATACCCTTGAAAGCATTTTTGAATTGTTGACCCTCTTCCGTCTCAGTAGAAATAAACTCAACATCCGCACCAGTTTGATCAGCAAGGTCACAAAGCTCTTGAACTGCATCTCTAGTTTCTTTAACAGACAAATCCTCCTCACCACACTCCGGACAGGCTCTTTGTTTCAAACCTTTTCTAAAATCTGACTTATTACTAACTACCTCTTCAAACTCATGACCACAAGCTCCGCATTGGATAACCGCCCGTTCTAAATTTTGAGCTTCCGAAATGAGCAAAGTATCCACCGCCCCATTATTCAAGTGCCTCCTAACCTCCGGTTCACCATAAGTAACCATATTCTCCCCAGAAACTATCCCCTCCATAAATTCCTTAACCAGCGCCTTTTCTTTCATCACATCTAAATCTTTCAAAACATCCTCAGCTTTGTTAATCAACTCCTTAATCCCCTGCTCACTAGAATAACCAGTATCATAAACAGAAGCAACCTTATCCTGAACATCATTCTTCAAATAATCATCCTTCAAAAACCTGTTTTTCGTAGGGCCCGGACCGCCTAAAAGTATGACTCTTAGGTCTTCGTCTTCTGAAAATTCTCGATTTGCTAGTTCTGCCACTCTTTTTAGAAATTGGTCTAGTGCTTTTTCTCTGAGTCTTTCGAATCTTTGTGCTGATTGTCCTCCTTTGCTGTGTTTTCCCCAGACATTGGATGACATGTTAGATGCTATGTCTAAGTGTTTTCCTTTGAGTGTTGCTACTGTGGCTTCCTTCGCATCAAGTACTATCAAACCTACTTTTTCGCTTGTTTCGATTGCTTCCCTAAGAGGATCGAGTAAAAATTCTTGATCGCATCTGTATCTTCGCGACTCGATTGGTTCTGGAGGTTCCACCCAGTATAGTTTAACATCCGTTTTTCCTTCCTCATCCGATACGTTTCCGCTGAAAATAGCCATTCCGTTTTCAGGCGATTTATTACCTTGTCTTTGCGAGTATTTTTGTAGAAAGTTAATTACTCTTCTGAGAGCTGATATTACATTTTTTCTAGTATTTTTCGATTTTATATTTTCAGCAGTACCTTCCTCTTCCCTTAACTGTTGTATAACTACATTAAGGTCGAAATCTGGAGGGATATAAACAGTTATTAATTCCGTTCCTCTACCTCTAATTCCTTCTAAATTATCCAACAATTTTTTGTATTGGTATTCGTTCTTACTTGACCCTGCCATTCTATCTGCCGATTACTTTTTCTAATTAGTTAAACGTTTATAGTGTAGGGCTAGAAAGGTGATTTCGGAGATAATCATGAGAATATCAATATGTTTCGGAGGTTCAACCTTCAACTCAGAAAAAATAGAAATCGGTACTTTGAAAGAAATATCTCAAAAATTGAGAGAACTCAAAGAAGAGAATCACGAAATAATGGTCACTACCGGTGGTGGAAAAACAGCTAGGAACTACATAGAAGCAGGAAAAGAACTCGGAATTTCTCACAAAGAACTGGACCAAATCGGAATCCTAGCCACGAGATTAAACGCACAATTACTAATTTCAGCTCTTGGAGAAATAGCGGAACCAGAGCCCCCTCACAACTTTGAGAAAGCTATCCGAAGTATTCTCAGCAATAAAATACCCGTAATGGGGGGAACCCAACCCGGTCACACTACTGACGCAGTGGCAGCAGAATTGGCAAACACTAGCGATGCTGATTTGTTACTCTACTTTACAGACGTAGACGGGGTTTACACAGACGACCCGAAAAAGAACGAAGACGCCGAGAAAATCTCAGAAATCAAAACCACCAACTTTTCTAAACGGATTTCTAAGATGGAGTTTTTACCGGGTATGACCTCAATAATAAATCCTCTAGCTGCGGAAATATTATTCCAAA